>JBAVTM010000237.1:0-7374 GCA_049696195.1 Desulfuromonadaceae bacterium
CATAACACCCACAACTTCACCACTTGGAAGAATCCAGGGGAATTTGGTTACAGATACTTTGATTGTCTCACCGTTTTTGTGGGTTATGGTTTCTTGTTGATCTTCGATTGGCTTGCGATTTTTTATCACCCAAAGATCATCTTGAAGAGCCTTTTCTGCTTGTTCACGGGGCATAAGATCAAAGTCGGTGTGCCCTCGGATAGCATCCATATTAAGACCATAATGGTTGGCTTTGGCAGCACTGGCACAGATTATTTTTCCGCCGGTGTAGTCTCCTTGTTCAGTGGCAAAATATTCTTTAATTACTATAGAATCGCTCGTATGCTTCATTAAAGCGTTGAATATCAATAATTCTTGCATTGATCTTCCCATAGCATCCTCCTGCGATTTAGAATATCAAGCGGTTTTTGGCCATTCTCAGGCAGGGTGAAGCACCATTTAAAGTTTATGTCGTGTGATCGTCTTGTCAATGGTCGGGTTGGTTAACGAGTCACAACATTGGTGTTTTTTGCAGGAGTCTAGTGGGCAGTTTGTCTTTATCCAGGCGGGGGAAATACCAAGGTACTGTCGTTAGTAATTCTGTCACCAAACCGATGCCGACGACCGGCATCAAGATTGATGATGATTGTGGGTATATTCTTATCAAACAGGACATAAAAGCCCCGAAAGTTGCCAAGGCATGTTTGTATTTTTATTGTTTTTCAAATTGTCAGATGGAGAATATTGTTGTGCACTTCCTTGAGAGACCTCATGATCTCCTTCCGCAAAGTTTTTTTCTCAGGAATTTGGGCCAATTTATTTTTAAAGTCATTGGCAGCAATTCTGAGAAGCAGCTCCGTACTTGCTCCAACCTTTTCTTTTTCAACATCCTCTTTAACTGCGAATATTATGTGTTTCAGATTTTCAAGAGTTACCAGATCTTTATCAATATCTGTTTTGTATTGGACATTGGTGGTTGTCTCAAGGTGTTCAGTGAGGGCTTGCTGGATTTCCAAGCAAGAGACGCTAATACCATCGAGCAGTTCGCAGTCGTGCATCCTATTTGTTTTATTCATAAATGCCCTATTCTTACCTTCATAGAAGGTATATTCTGAGTATTAAATCTACAAAATGAGGCTTGGGTGAATTGACATTACAGTTTTTACGGGCAGGTGGTGTCTTTATAACCACAGAGATTCAGTAAACAAAAGCCTCTGAAAATCAGAGGCTTTTGTACAACGTTATATTTTCCTTACGTTTTCGGCCTGCAGCCCTTTCGGACCTTTGACCACTTCAAATTCAACAGTATCCCCTTCTTGCAGAGACTTGAAGCCATCCCCAGCTATTGCCGAAAAATGACAGAACACATCATCACCACCTTCTTGTTCAAGAAATCCAAACCCTTTTGCGTCGTTAAACCATTTCACTTTTCCCTTAACCATTTTTTGCTCACTCCTGTCAGTTTAATTTTACCAAGGAAGCATCCCAGGCACAGATTAACCGTACCAACATTATATTCAATGTCAAGCGAGTGAGCGCATATTAACTGCCAACAACAGACATTAAGACGTGAACTTCAAATACACCTTCCGTTCGCGAGGACCATCAAACTCGCAGAAGTAAAACCCCTGCCAGGTCCCCAACCACATACGCCGTTCTTAACGATTACCTGCACCGCCGATCCATAAAAGCTGGCCTTGATATGCGAATCCGAGTTCCGGTGGTTCGGGACTTATCGGCGTTTTCAATAAGACTGTGGCAATTATTTTATTAATTAAGACAAATTCTTGTTTTATCCTGTCACATTTTCTGCTATGTACACACATTTATTTTTCCAAATAATGCTGGTGAGCGAATCGCCGTTATTACGCGCATCCGAAGCGATTGTTCAACGTACTACGCCACATCGGCACCAGCTACGAACGGCTAAACCACATCAGGGGCGGATGCAGCCTGATGAGACAGATCACTGCGACTAAAGAAAGGTCTCCGACGATGGCAGACAATTCTCCGACCAGACAGAGGCTGTTATCCAGTACGGGCGTTCATCTCCTCCTGATCATGTCAGTCGGCCTCCTGGCCTATTGCAACAGCTTTCATGCACCCTTTGTTTTCGACGACATGAATAGTATTGTCGAAAACCCCCTCATCAAAGAGCTGACGTTCTACATGCACCCTTCAGCAGCAAAAAAGTTCCCACTCTATCCCGCCTTCAAAAGCCGCTTCGTCAGCTATCTGTCATTTGCCCTCAACTACCGGCTGCATGGCCTTGATGTTGCCGGTTACCACATCTTCAACCTCGCAGTCCATATCGGCAATGCCCTGCTGCTCTATTTTTTGGTGCGTTTGACCTTCAGGACTCCATATTTCGTCAACAGGCAACAGTCGGAAACCAGACGATATGGCAGCATGATAGCCCTGTTCTCCGCGTTCCTCTTTGTGTCCCACCCCATCCAGACCCAGGCGGTTACCTATATCGTCCAGAGGCTGGCTTCGTTGGCAACCTTCTTTTATCTGCTTTCGCTCCTGCTGTATATCAAGTCACGGCTGGCGCAGGTCAATACGGAGCGGTTTTTTCCCGTGTCGGGCGTTGCTTTCTATCTGCTGGCCCTGCTCTCGGCAATCGTCGCCATGAAGACGAAGGAGACAGCCTTCACCCTGCCGGTCATAATGGTGCTCTACGAGTTCATGTTTTTTGAAGAAAAGACAGCGAGACGACTGCTCTGGCTGGCACCGCTGTTGCTGACCATGTGTATCATTCCGTTTACACTCATAAATATTGACAAACCGCTGGAAAATCTCATCGGCGACGTCGGCGAGGCGACGCGTCTTCAGACCGGCATATCCCGCTGGGATTACCTGTTCACGCAGTTCAGGGTTATTGTCACCTACCTGCGGTTGTTGCTGTTGCCGATCAACCAGAACCTCGATTACGACTATCCGATATATCATTCATTGTTCGACGGGGAGGTAATGGCATCACTTCTGCTGATCTTGTCGCTATTGGCCCTGGCGGTCTACCTGTTCCTGCAATCGCGGCACAACATACCGAAAGCCAAGCTGAGACATCCTGCCCTTCGGCTCACTGCCTTCGGTATTTTATGGTTTTTCATAACGTTGTCGATTGAGTCGGGTTTCATACCTATAATAGATGTGATCTTTGAGCACAGGGTATATCTGCCGTCGGTGGGTTTCTTTATAGCGGTGACATCAGTCATCGGACAGGTCGGTGCATGGTGGGGAAACAGGATGGCATATGCCGGCAAGGCACTCGTATATGTGATGCTTGCGGCGGTTATTATCTTGTCGGCGGCCACGTATGCAAGGAACGGTGTGTGGCAAGAGGAAATTTCACTCTGGGAAGACGCAAGCAAAAAATCCCCGGGCAAAATCAGACCATTGAACAACCTTGGGAATATCTATTTCGACAGGGGCAGTTTAGGTCAGGCGATGGTCTTGTATCAAAGAGCCTTGAGAATAGAGCCGTATCATACGACATGGTATAATATCAGCAATGTGTATAGAAATACCGGACTCATTGACATGGCGATTGATGCTCTCAATCATGCAATTTCCTTGAATCCTTGGAACAGCACATATTACGTAAATCTTGGAAACACACAGAATCTTATCGGCAAGAACAAGGAGGCCATTGAGAGCTATAAATCTGCATTGAGCGTGAATCCCAATGATGCTAAAGCAAACTATAATCTCGCAAACACTCTTGAGGAAACAGGCAATTTGAAAGCGGCCGCCCTCTATTATGGAGAGGCGCTTAAAATACAACCAGATTATCGATTGGCGGTCGAGGCTCACAGAAGAGTCCTTTACACATTAAAAAACGACTGGAAAAAAGGGTAATTGGAACGATTGTAAGGGTTGTGTAGCAGGCTCAGACATATCGATTCCGGCTATCCTTTGTTGTCAAAGAATTGCATTCAGGGCAAATGCTTACAAGTCCTACGGAGCATCCCCTTCCACGTAGATTTACCCTTATTAGCCATCCTGACCTTCTACCCATGAAACTGGTCCGGTTTTAAGGCAGAAGGTCACTTGACAGTGCAATGAGGAGTGATACCTTTAAACATATCCAGACAGAGAAAGACGGCATACAAACTCAAACAAGGAGGTGTTCTAAATGACAGTTCAGACTGATGATAAAGAGGCGGTAAGAATCGAGGAACTGACAAGAGAAGCCGAGATTTTGTTAGAGGAAGAAGACTCCAAGAAGGATCTTAAAGAGAAGCGGGGGGTCATAAAGCAAACCTGTTATGCTGGCCCCAAAAAGCTGAAACACATTATCCCGAAAGGAAAACACATATAGTCGTACAATGACATTTCATGAACATCAGGACATTTTCCACATCCAAGACAACCAACCGGGAACCCTTAACAGGGAACCCGGTTTTCTATTTGACGATAAGCATCCTGAATTACTGAGCCGATTTGACGATTCTTCCGTTCGGGGGTACAATATAGTTGTAGAGAGTGATGCTCTTTGATATTTGCTCTGGGATATGCGTAAACACGCAGTGGAGGAACCTGTCGATACCCAAAGGAATGCATCCTGGATCCAAAAACGTGGTGTGCAAGCCCTCTTCGGAGAAGGACGCCTGAAGCGTTTTTCCGGGACATATTAAGAGAAATGACGGATGCTCAAACGGTCTGACGGTACTTCGGAGCAATCAATATTGGCGCTGGGAGACAACGCGAAAGCGTACTGAACCATCTGTCAAGCGCGTATAAACCGCTTAAAAAAGGCGAACCCTAAGGTTAACCTGGATGGTACGGTTCGAAAACGGGCGTATCATTCGACATCGTATAGGGAGCTACCGACTGATCGGGATAAAGTATCTCATCCAGCGCCAATTGTTTTGACGAAAAAGCCCTCGGGAACCGCCGTGGGCTTTTTCTGTGAGGAGCCTATCAAAACAGAGACATCCCGTCATTAGCCGCCTTGTCTCCGGGCGGCATTTTTACATGGTAAAACCGATACCCGCCTCGACCTCCTGACTGCCAGCCACGTGCATCAAGACGTGAACGCCAAATAAACCTTCCGATCGCATGGCCTTCAAACCAAAGCCTCTGAAAATCAGAGGCTTTTTTATTACGTTTTGGCCTTATTTGACCGTGATCGAAAGGTTCTTCGTCACCATCGTCCCCTTGTTGTCCCTGACCATGATCTTAAACTTCGAGGTCCCGATTTTGGTCGGACTTCCGCTTATGACGCCGGTGGAGCCGGCCAGGGAGAGTCCGGCCGGGAGCTTGCCGGAAGAGATTGACCAGGTATACGGGGTTGTACCGCCTGAGGCAGCCAAGGTCGTGCTGTAGGGAACATTCCTGGTTGCGGCAGGAAGGGATGTAGTGGTGATGGCCAGTGGGGCGGCGATAGTCTCGCTTCCTGCCGGGGAGAGGAAGACAAAGGATTCACTGCTGCGGACCGGGGTGAATGTAGCAGTAAAGATTCCGTCACCGGCGGCCAGGTCGGGAGCGACACCGGCGTCGTTCAGGATGAAGACTTCGCCCCCTGAGAGCGTCACAGTCACTGGGCCGGAGGGACTGCCGCAGTTGATGCTGAGAGCCGACAGGGTGGCCGGGGTTCCGACGGTGATGTTCTTAGGGTATTGGATGGCTGACAGAACCCGGCTGTCGGTACAGTTCAGGGTGCTATAGGCGTTGATCCGCTTGCCGGTGATGGTCTTGTCGACCAGGGATGGTACGTCGTCGCCGCTGGAGAGGATCAGGTTCTTGATAGTCCGCCAGTCGGCGTCTGGATATGTGGCCTTGATGAGGCCGGTCAGGCCGGTCACATGGGGAGTGGCCATGGAGGTCCCTGAGTAGTAGGCATAGCTGCTGTTGGGCAGGGTGCTGTAGATGTTGACGCCAGGGGCCGCTATGTCGACGGTGCGGCGACCGTACTGGGACCAGGACGCCAGGAGATCGTTGGAGTCGGTAGCGGCCACGGCAACCACGTTGGGAAGGTCATAACTGGCAGGGTAGCTGGCGGTGGTGTCATTGTCGGTGCCGCTGTTACCGGCTGCCGCGATGAAGAGCATATCCCGCTCGGCATTAATGACGTCGTAGAGCGCTTGGGAATAGCCGCCACCGCCCCAACTGTTGTTGGTGGCGATGATGTTGACGCCGGCAGCCCTCTGAACTCTGAAGTAGTTCAGGCACTCGACGGCGTCAGTGGTATAACCGCTCCCCCTGGCGTTCAGGAACTTGCAGGCCATGATCTTGACCGACCAGTTCACTCCGGCGACACCGACACCGTTATTGCCCACCGCCCCGATGGTGCCGGCAACGTGGGTTCCGTGGCCGTTGTCGTCCTTTGGATCATAGGTGCCGGCGATGGCATTATACCCGTGGCTGCCGTCCGTTCCGGTCCAGATGTTTGCGCTCAGGTCAGGATGGGTGTAATCGACACCGGTATCGATGGTGCCAATAACCACCGCCTGGCTGCCGGTACCGTTGTCCCAAGCTGCCGGGGTGCTGATCTTGACCATCCCCCAGAGGTTGCCCCAGTATGGGTCGTAAGGAACAACCATCGTATGAAATACGTAGTTTGGCTCGGCATAGGCCACGTCGGGGTCAGCCTCGAAGGCCGTGATGGCATCCTGAACGCTCTGCCCGGATCTGATCTCGACCTGTTCGAGGCCATACGCCTTAAATTCTCTGATTCGTTGGGATCCGTGCCGCTGGTGGAGAGCGGCGCCCGCGCCCTCCCTCCCCTCTCGGTATTTTATAATGATTTCTCCGGATTTGTATGCTGCTCCCGGAACAGGCTGTGCGCCAAGACCGATTCCTGTCGTGACTAAAATCATTGAGAGCACCACTGCCATTATAGCCCATGTCTGTTTCATGACCCTTGCTCCTTTCCTGTTCCTTCTGAAGTCCAGGCTGACTCACACCGTTGCGTCATAGAATTGCATCTTTCCTCAATAAAACCGCCTGTAGAGCCGTCCAATCAACGTGATTGTCAAATAATAAAGGCCGGACCGCTCGGCTGCGCCCCTTGCGGAGGGCACTCCCGGCAGCCCGGCCAACTCTTGCATCAACGAAGTGCGCGGAGTTTAAGTCCCGTGGCTTTCCGTCCCCAGGTTTCCCTGAGTTTGGCATGCTGTATATGGATACTTTATACTGCAATAAATCAATGTCAAGCGGGGCTATATATGCATGCTGGGCTAAAATCGTCTCGAATTAAGAAGGACACACGCTGATGAGAAATGAAACGCTTGGATGTAGAGTTGGATGATGTTCCCTCTTAAAACTGAAACATATTATAGCGGACAGATTGCGAGGGAGGGAGGCCCGGCGAGCGTCGTGACCCCTTGGACATATGTTAAGGACAAGATAAAAACAATGAATTATTTCATGCAAAAACCGGTGCCGTAG
>JBAVTM010000238.1:0-1998 GCA_049696195.1 Desulfuromonadaceae bacterium
GGCCAAGGGATGGCAATTTACGGCTGGTTTGGAGAGCACATGTGCCGTAACGGCACATGCTGAAATAAAATATGTTTCATAACAAGACATCATAACATTGTTTTGTGGCACAGTATTGGCATGGTGAGCGGCGATAGAATGCATGTATGATTGGTATACAGATGTATATCGCTGGTGGCAGGGGGAAAAATGGGAAGCTTTACCGCAGAAAAACTCGAAGTTGTCCGGAATGCCCGCGAGAAGTTCCTGTCTCACGGGATAATCCCGGCAGGGGTCGTTGCCAATACCATAGTCCGTTCCTGGCAGCGATCGGCGGAACGGGGTATCGGCATCGAGCGGGGCGAGACCCGTTGCATCCCCCGCTATGACCTGCTGCAGCGCAGAGAGAACAATCACACCCTTCTCATCCGTTCCCAGCCGGTGCTGGAAAGTCTTTATCATGAGATCGCCGGCACATCCAGCATGGTGTTACTGGCCGACAGCGACGGTGTCGTGCTGCATTCGATCGGCGACCCGGATTTCGTGGAACAGGCCCAGAAAGTTTTCCTGAAGCCGGGAGGCATCTGGTCGGAGGGGGTGAACGGCACCAATGCGATTGGAACCGCGCTCGAAGAGCAGATGACGGTCCAGGTGCACAGCAGCGAGCATTTTATAGACAAAAACCGTTTCCTCAGCTGCTCGGCCACCCCGATCTTTAATCCGAAGGGGGGCATCCTGGGGGCACTGGATGTTTCGGGTGATTACCGCGTTCATCAGCAACATACGGCGGCACTGGTGCGTCTTTCGGCCCAGATGATAGAAAACCAGATGTTCGCACCCGAATTCCCCGACGACATCATCGTCAGCTTCCATGTACGGCCCGAATTCATCGGGTCGCTTTATGAGGGGATCGCCGTATTCTCCCCCGACGGTGCTCTTGTCGCCGCGAACCGCAGCGCCCTGCTGCAGCTGGGACTGGACAGATCACGGATGATGGGACAGACCTTTTCGTCGCTATTCAGGCTGACCCTCGTGAAGCTACTGGAGCAGTCCCGTTTTGTGCCGCACCCGGTATTGCAGATCCCGCTTCTTTCAGGTGTGGAGGTGTTCGGGCGCGTTTGGCCCGGCGCATCGGTCTCTCCGGTTACCTTTTTGCCCATCAATTCAAAGGCGGCATCGGGTGGTGCAGCGGCTGGAGTGAAAAACAAACCGGAAGGTGTTCCGCTGGATGAGCTTGCGCTTGGTGATCAGAAGATGCAGGCGATAATTGCCAAGGCCCTCAAGGTCGTGGGGCATGACATTCCGATCATGATCGAGGGTGAATCCGGCACCGGCAAGGAACTCCTGGCCCGGGCACTGCACATGGCGGGGCCACGCAAGAACGGCCCGTTTGTCCCGATAAACTGCGCCGCTATCCCCGAAGGCCTGATCGAGTCGGAACTGTTCGGCTACCAGGAGGGCGCCTTTACCGGAGCCCGGCGCAAAGGGCAGGTCGGCAAGATCAGGGAAGCCGACAAGGGTACCCTGTTCCTGGATGAGATCGGAGAGATGCCGCTCCAATTCCAGGCGCGTCTGCTGCGGGTGCTGCAGGACAGAACGGTGACTCCGCTCGGAGGCACCGGAAGCCACCAGGTCAATCTGGCGGTGATCTGCGCCACGAACCGGCGGGTCCGGGACGCGGTTGCGGCCGGCAGCTTTCGTGAGGATCTCTACTATCGCCTCAACGGCCTGCTGCTGACACTGCCGAGCCTGAGGGAACGGGAGGACAAAATCCTTCTCGCCGCGAAGATTCTCAATAGTCTCTGCGGTCCGGAAAGGGATGTCACGATCCATCCCGATGTCCTCAATATCTTCAGACAGCATACCTGGCCCGGCAATATCCGGCAGATGCACAACGTGCTGAAGACTGCCGTCGCCCTTTTGGGTGATCGGAACGAAATAACGGCCGGTGAACTTTCCGAGGATTTTCTGGAGCAGGCAGGGGCGACTTACGAAGGCAATTCTGACGGTGCGTTACTT
>JBAVTM010000239.1:0-2017 GCA_049696195.1 Desulfuromonadaceae bacterium
CTCAACCGTATCTCAGCTCGGTTTCATGTTCCTGGCAATGGGAGTCGGCGCATTCAGTGCCGGTATATTCCACCTGATGACCCATGCCTTCTTCAAAGCCTGCCTGTTCCTCGGTTCCGGATCGGTCATTCATGCCATGCACCATGCGTTGCATAAGATACACGCGCATGATGACGCACAGGATATGCGTAACATGGGTGGACTACGCAAGGCGATGCCGATAACATTCATTACCTTTCTGGTCTCCACTATTGCCATCGCCGGCATCCCCGGTTTCTCCGGGTTTTTCTCCAAGGATGAAATTCTTTGGATGGCATTTGCAAATTCCTATCACGGCAATCTTAATATTGTTCTCTGGGGCATTGGCGCAATTGCCGCCTGCTTCACCGCATTCTATATGTTCCGATTGGTATTCATGACCTTTTTCGGAGAGTGCCGAATTAACTCGAAGGCCAAAGAGTATCTCCATGAGTCTCCGCTGGTGATCACAATCCCATTGATGGTTCTTGGTGCTCTTGCAGCTGTCGGCGGCTATCTCGGTATGCCGAAGATTCTGGGAATGCTGCCGAATTACTTTGAACATTGGCTGGAGCCGGTATTTGAGCTGGCAACGGAATACGGCAGTACGTATGCTCATCAGGGTGCTCATCCAAGCCATGCAGTTGAATGGGGTCTGATGGGTCTGTCAGTTGTCATCGCTCTGGTCGGAATCGGCATCGCGTTCACCATGTACGTCAAGAACACCGAGCTGCCGGGTAAATTCGTTGCTACGTTCCCGACCCTGCACCGTGTCGTTTACAACAAATGGTATGTTGATGAAATCTACGATTACACCTTCGTGAACCCCTGCAAGGCGTTCGGTCAGTTTCTCTGGAAAGGATTTGACGTCCTGATTGTTGACGGGGTTGTCAACGGCGTGGCTAACGTCGTAATGGGATTCAGTGGAATCTTCCGCTATATGCAGTCCGGTTACATCTACAACTATGCGTTTTCAATGGCGCTGGGTGTCGTTGTAATGCTTGGCTACTTCATTTTTAAATAACCAATTCATTAGCACTTTGTATAAAGGAGCACGAATTCATGAGTAACGTACTGAGCCTGACGACATTCCTGCCGATACTGGGTGTCCTGTTGCTGCTGTTCATCCCGAAAGACAGCAAAGGAGTGCTTCGGAATGTCACCCTCGCGGTAACAGTAGTGACTTTTCTGGTGTCGCTGATCATGCTGACGGGATTTCAGGCCAACGCCGATTTCCAGTTTGTTGAAAATGTACCCTGGATTGCAGCTGGCCCGTTTATCATGCGCTATAACATCGGGATTGACGGGATCAGCCTCTGGCTTGTTATCCTCACGACATTCATGATGCCGATTGCTGTCCTTTCAACCTACACAGCCGTTGAAGAGAAAGTTAAAGAGTACATGATCTGCCTGCTGCTGCTTGAAACCGGCATGCTTGGTGCCTTTATCTCGCTCGATCTTTTCCTGTTCTACATCTTCTGGGAAGTAATGCTGATCCCGATGTATTTCATGATCGGCATCTGGGGCGGTAAAAACAAAATTTATGCTGCTGTAAAGTTCTTCATATACACCATGGTCGGTTCGCTCCTGATGCTGGTCGCCCTGATTTTCCTCTATTTCAAAGGGATGCAGGCCGGCATCACCGATTTTGGTCTGCTGCAGTTCTTCAGCCTCAAACTTGATCTGGCTACACAGATCTGGCTTTTTCTTGCCTTTGCTTTAGCGTTTGCCATCAAGGTGCCGATGTTTACGCTCCATACCTGGTAGCCCGATGCACATACGGAAGCACCGACGGCCGGTTCGGTTATTCTGGCAGGTGTCCTGCTGAAGATGGGTACCTATGGCTATGTCCGCTTTGCCATCCCGCTGTTCCCGGAGGCGGCACACAAGTTTGCTCCACTGCTTGCTACACTCGCGGTTATCGGCATTATTTATGCCGCACTTGTCGCCATGGTGCAGGAAGATGTTAAAAAACTGGTTGCCTACTCCTCCGTTGCCC
>JBAVTM010000240.1:0-6238 GCA_049696195.1 Desulfuromonadaceae bacterium
CCTGTATTGGGTGAGCGGCTGCTTTTTTATGAAGAAAGTGGCGTTACAGCAAGCCATCCAGCTCTTTGATTTCGACGCTTGCCTTGCCGCGCAGATCCTTGACCCATTGGCTGAAGCGCTCTTCTGATTTTTTGCGGTAGAGAGTTTCTTCGATGTCCGCTTTAACACTCTCAAAGGGCTTGGTTGTGCCGGCAATCCTGGCTTCAAGCTTGATGATGTGGAAGCCGATCGGAGTCGTTACCAGTTCACTGATCTCACCCGGTTTCAGGGAAAGGATGCTTTTCTCAAGTTCCGGCTGCATGTCCCCTTTTTTAAAACTACCCAGATCGCCGCCATCCTTGCGGGCTGCCGGGTCTTCCGAGAACTTCTTTGCAAGTTCGGCAAAGTCTTTCCCCGCCCGGGCGTCAGCCAGGACTGTGAGGGCTGTGGCTTTAGATCGCTGTATCTCTTCCGGAGACGACTTTTCACCGGTTTTGAAAAAAATATGCCGGGCTCGGTAGCTTTCCTCTTCAGTATATTTAGGCAGGTTGGCAGCGTAATAGTCACGCATCTCGGTTTCCCCGACCTGGACCTTGGCACGAACTTCAATGCTCACCAGTTTCAATTTTTCGATCTGCTCCTGGAGCTGGGCTCGATACTGGTCAAAGGAAAGGCCCTGGGCGGCCAGAGCCGCCACCAAAGCCTCCTGAGAAGGAATGTTGTTCTGCTTGCGCACGTCATCGATCGCCTGATGGATTTCCTCTTCAGATACTTTAATATTCAGTTCCTTGATCTTTTGCTCGGTCAGCTTCTTTTCAATCAGACGATCAAGGGCCGTTCGGCGTATCTGGCTCCGCGCCGCGTCATTCAACGCAGCTTTTTTCTCCGCTTCGCTGACGGCGGGTTGCGCTTCCCGGTCGACATCATGAAGGGTAATGATTTCGTCGTTGACAACGGCAACAATGGCGTTCGTTACGTTTTTCAGTTTTTTGGGCACATCCGGGGAGGGGTTTGGCTGATCCTTCCTGAGTGCCGCTGCTGCCGGTTCACTGGTGACAGAAGAATTATTGCCGGCACATCCGCCGGCCACGAGCAGGGCCAGGGTGGCTGCTACTGCAGCCAAAGTATGGTGCTTCATAGGTGAGCTCTTTTCTTCGGTAGATGTAAAAACCGGAAGGGGGATTGCTCCCGCGCTTCCGGTTTTATCAGGTTATTACGTTCCAGCGCCACGTTTGATGGTCGCTACTTCTTTTCCGGTACTGCCGGTTGTGGAACATCGGCAGGTTTTTTCTCATCAGCTTTTTTATCGCCGACGCTGTTCAGCACATCTTCCTTGATCGTAATCTTGGCGGTCTTTTTCAGCTCTTCCTTGATCTTCTGGAAAATTTCCTGCTGTTTGGTCGGCATGATTGCGCCCTTGATCTGCTCCTTTACCTCATCAAAGGGACGGATACCTGCCGCCCGTTTGCCGGTCAGCTTGATGATATGGAAGCCGAAATCGGATTTGACAACGTCCGAAGTCTGTCCTTCCTTAAGTGCGAGCGCCGCTTTTTCGAAAGCGGGAACCATGCTCCCTTTGCCGAACCACCCCAGATCGCCACCCTTGGCGGCGGAGGAATCAACGGAACTTTTCTTGGCCAGTTCCTCGAATTTCCCACCCGCTTTAAGCTGGGCCAGGATGTCCTTGGCCTCTTTTTCGGTTTTCACCAGAATATGGCTGGCTCTGATCTGTTCGCCGGACTTGAATTTGTCCTTGTTCTGCTCATAGAATTTTTTCAGCTCTTCATCAGAAACTTTGGATTCTACCTCGACCTTTTTCTTGAGGAACGATTCAACGATCAGTCGTTTTCTGAGATCCTGCAGTTTCTCCTCGATTTCGGGACCCTTGTCGAGACCGTCTTTGGCAGCCTGCTGCAAGATCAGTTCGCGAATAACCATCGTATCCAGCATCTCTTTGCGCCCCTGCGGGGTGTCGGCCATCGCTTTCAGGTATTCGGGCAGATTTTTCAGTTCGCGGTCAAAATCTCCGGTTGTAATGCTGCCGCTATTGACTTCAGCCAGAACCTTCCCCTCTTTTTTCCCTTCGGAGGCAGCACCGCCGGAAGTGGTGCCGCCCTGACAGCCGACAAGTGCAACCACACAGAGCGTGGCCGTAAACAGTTTTGTTGTGGTAATGATTTTCACGTAAGGCTCCTTTAAGTTTGCGTTCAAGTGTATGTAAACTGGAAAAAACTAGCATATCGGTCCGGTCGTTGCAACATTATTTCACACCTCGTACATGTTGGTTTTTGCTTGCCATTAAAGCCCGGTACGCTACAATGAAAACCGCTCTATCAAGCGACTAAACCTGTTCAGATTTTCTTCAGGTGTACACAGAATCGATTCGACCGTGACCCATTCATCTTCGTCTGCTCTCGCCGCTCTTGGCGAATTCGGCCTTATTTCCCGCATCGCTGCCGGAGTCTCTACGCATCAGAGCGTTATGACCGGCATCGGTGACGATGCCGCAGTGACGGCACTTTCAGCCGGCATGCAGCTGCTCTCCTCCACCGACATGCTGCTGGAGGATGTGCATTTTCGCCGTGTCTGGCATGATCCCTATCGCCTGGGGCGAAAATCCCTTGCCGTCAGTATTTCCGATATCGCCGCCATGGGAGGCATTCCGCGTTGGGCGCTCCTCTCTCTTGCAATCCCCTCCGACCTGCCGCTTTGTTTTGTCGATGAATTCACGCACGGTTTTCTGGCGATGGCATCGGAAAACCGGGTTGCCCTGATCGGCGGAGATACCTGCTTGTCACGTTCCGGCTTGACGATTTCCGTGACGGTCATGGGAGAACAATACCCTGACCGGATTGTGCGGCGCTCCGGTGCGCTTCCGGATGACGACATCTGGGTGACCGGCACGTTGGGTGATGCGGCGCTCGGCTTGAAATTGCTGGAAGGTGGCTTCGGCTCCGCTCAGCCAACAGGCGGTGACGACTACCTATTCTCCCGGTTGCTTGACCCGAATCCGCAGGTTTCAGCCGCACTGGCTCTGGCCGACGCCGGAGTGGTGACCTCCATGATCGATGTCAGTGACGGTGTTATGGCGGATTACGGCCATATTGCCGAGCAATCAGGCGTGGGCGGCTGCATCCGTCTTGAAAATCTCCCGCTTTCGTCCGCCTTCCGCAGGCAGACAGCAGACCTCTCCGCTATTCCATACCATCTGGCGCTTTCAGGGGGAGAGGACTACGAACTCTGCTTCACCGCCGACCGTTCCAACCGGGAAAAAATTATCGACTGCGTGAAAAAGTCTGGCATTGCGGTGACACGTATTGGTATAGTGTCAAGCTCCCCGGGGGTGACGGCCGTCAGTCCCGACGGCACTCCTTACCGCGCCCAAACAAAGGGTTTTAACCATTTTACCTAGTGATACTATTCACCGATGAAAGGAACTTCCATGCACCACACCATGATTCCCACTGACAAGGCCCGGCGGTGCGCCGACGCCATTCGCATCCTCTCTGCCGAGGCGGTAGACAAGGCCAATTCCGGCCATCCCGGCCTCCCGATGGGAGCGGCTGACTGTGCAGTAGCCCTGTGGGGCAATTTCCTCGAATTCAATCCGGACGATCCGCGCTGGCCCAACCGCGACCGTTTCGTTCTTTCAGCCGGGCACGGCTCGATGCTCCTCTATTCGCTGTTGCATCTGTTCGGTTTTGACCTGCCGATGGAGGAGATCAAGAATTTCCGCCAGTGGGGGAGCAAGACTCCGGGACATCCCGAGTTCGGCCACACCGTCGGCGTCGAAGTCACAACCGGCCCGCTGGGGCAGGGTTTCGCCAACGGCGTCGGCATGGGCATCGCCTCCCGCATGGCGGCCGAACGCTTCAACACCGCCGACTTCAAGCCGATCGACCATTATGTTTATGCCCTGGCTGGCGACGGCTGCCTGCAGGAGGGGATCAGTTACGAGGCGGCGGCTCTGGCAGGTCATCTCAAGCTGGGTAACCTAATCTATATCTACGACAGCAACAGCATCACCATCGAAGGGAAGACAGATCTGGCCTGGTCCGAGGACGTAGAAGGGCGCTTTAACGCCAGCGGCTGGCATGTGCAGAAGATTGACGGGCACGATAACGCCCAGATCGTCGCCGCGATTGCCGCTGCCAAGGCCGAAACCGGCAAGCCGTCGCTCATCATCGCCACCACCCATATCGCCTACGGCAGCCCCAAGTGCCAGGGGTCATCCGGCGCGCACGGCTCGCCGCTCGGCGCTGACGAGATCGCAGCCACCCGCGCCAAACTCGGTTGGGATGTTCCGCCGTTCGAGATCCCGCAGGATGTTAGAGACACCTGCCGGCAGCGCGTCGAAGAGCTGAAAGAGCAGTACGCCGCCTGGCAGCGCGGTTTTGCATCATGGCAGGCCGCCAATCCGGAAAAAGCCAAACTTTGGGATGAAATGTGGAATAAGCGGCTGCCTGCTGATTTGACGGATGAATTGCTGGCGGCGGTAAACGGCAAGGACGGCGCTACCCGGGCACTCTCGGGAGCAGTCCTGCAAAAGGTGGCGGCACTGATACCATCAGTCGTCGGCGGTTCGGCCGACCTGTCCCCATCCAACAACAGCGACATCAAGGGGGCGGCTTCGGTGCAGGCCGGCAGCTTTGGCGGACGCAATCTGCACTTCGGCATCCGCGAACATGCCATGGGGGCGGTCGTCAACGGCATGGCGCTCTACGGCTGCTTTATCCCGTACGGTGCGACATTCCTGGTCTTTGCCGACTACTGCCGTCCGTCCGTCCGGCTCTCCGCCCTGATGGGGCTGCAGTCGATCTACATCTTCACCCATGACTCCTTCTTTGTCGGTGAAGACGGCCCGACACACCAGCCGATCGAGCATGTCGCCTCTCTTCGCCTGATCCCCGGCCTGCAGGTTATCCGTCCTGCCGACGGGGTTGAAACTGCGCTGGCCTGGCAGGCTGCCCTGCAGTACAGCGGCCCGACCGCGTTGATCCTGACCCGCCAGAAGCTGCCGGTGATCGCCCGGGAGGGGACGTTCACTCCGGCTGACGCGCTCAAAGGCGGCTACACGGTTTCTACACCGAATGCCACGCCGGATGTGGTGATTCTGGCCAGCGGTTCCGAGGTGCACGTAGCAGTCGATGCGGCCGGGATACTGGCATCACAGGGTGTAAAAGCCCGTATCGTTTCTGTCCCCTGTTTGGAAACCTTCCTTGCCCAGCCGGCTGAGTATCGCAGCCAGACCCTTCCGGCCGGAATTCCGCGCGTGGCCTTTGAGGCCGGACGGGGAATGCCATGGGGGAGCCTGATCGGCTGTGACGGGCTGTTTATCGGCATAGAACATTTCGGCGCGTCGGCTCCGGACAAGATTCTGGCTGAGCAGTTCGGTTTCACCGCGCCGCAGGTGGCCGGGAAGATCGCGGCATTTTTAAAAAAATAAATTAAAACGTATAGGTACGTTTCCATGGAATTGATCGAACAGCTCAAAAAACCGCTGCTTTTTTCCGGTCTGAATGATGCCGATCTTGCCGAGCTGGCCGCCATAACGGTTCGCCGATCCTTCAGGAAGGGTGAAACCCTGTTCAGCGAAGGGGATGAGGCCACCGGCTTTTATCTGCTGGTATCCGGAAGCATCAAACTCTGCCGGATGTCGCCGGACGGGCGCGAGAAAGTGCTTCATTTTGTCAACCCGCGCGAAACATTTGCCGAAGCCGCTTTTTTCGGCGACGGCAAATACCCGGCCGAAGCCCGTGCAATGGAGGCGGGGGAGGTGCTGTATCTTCCGCGTCAGGGATTCATGGAGCTGATGAGCCATAATCCCGACTTTGCCTTTAACCTGGTGGTGTCGCTCTCGCTCATGCTGCGCCAGTTTGCCCGCCAGATCGAGGAGCTTTCTTTTGCCGACGTTACGTCGCGGATGGCCTCCTTTCTCGTGCGGCGTGCGGCCGAGAGTTCGACCAGTTTCGGCGGTATCACCTATATTGATCTGGGGATTAAAAAGGGCGAGCTGGCCTCCCGTCTGGGAACCGCCAGCGAGACGGTCTCCCGTACCCTGCGCAAGCTGAAGGATGAGGGGATCATCGAGGTGCAGGGGAACCGGGTGGTCGTGCATCAGATGGAAAAACTGCAGAAGATGTCGGAACGTCACGAGTAAAGCGAGGAATCCGGAATGCTGATAGTAATGAACCACAACGCCACCCAGACCGATGTCGATGCGATTTCCAGGATCGTGCAGGAGATGGGCTTCAGGGCC
>JBAVTM010000241.1:0-1616 GCA_049696195.1 Desulfuromonadaceae bacterium
GTGAAACAGTCGCGTTCCAGAGCAACGGTCAGGAATCGGTCCGGGCAGTGCAGTTGTTGAACCTGCTGACGGGGAATCTTAACCGTCCCGGCGGGGTATACCTGGCCGGCGCTCCAGCCGGCCCGGAGAACTCCTTCGCCGAACTGCGTGCTCTGATTGGGAGCATGCGTAATGGTGAAATAAAAGTTGCCCTGATCAAGGGAGACCCGCGTCACGGTATTCCCCTGGCCACCGGCTTCCAGGAGGCGCTGGACAAGGTGCCGTTCACCGTCAGCTGCTCCTCGCTCCTGGACGACACCGCCCTGCAGGCCGACCTGATCCTGCCCGGCCACGCCTCCCTGGAGAGCTGGGGAGACGTGATTCCGCTGGGCGGCTCCCGCCAAACGGTTTACGGCCTGATGCAGCCGGTAGTGACGCCGCTCCACGATACCCGCCAGTTCGCCGATCTGCTGCTGGCCACGGCGTCCGAACTGGGCGGAGCGGTCGCTGCCGCCCTCCCCCAAAAATCTTTTGTAGAGCTGGTCAAGGATACGATGCGTAGGCAGGTCAAGGGCGTGGATTTTGAGTTGCAGTGGATCGAACTTCTCCGGCGCGGGGGATTTTTGGATACCGGCACAGAACCGGCCAAGGAGTTTCGCTGGGTTTCCGGTGCTGCTCTCCCCGATCCGGCCCTGCCCCGCTTCGCCGGAGACGAGACACAGTTTCCGCTGCATCTGCAGGTCTACCCATCCACCGCCTTTCACGACGGCATGGGCGCCCCTCTCCCTTGGCTGCAGCAGCTCCCCGACCCGATGAGCACGGTGGTCTGGGGCAGCTGGATCGAACTGAATCCCGCCACCGCCTCTTCACTGGGGATCAGCCAGGGTGACCTGGTGGAGGTGGCTTCCCCCCGGGGCACGCTGCGCCTGCCGGCGGTTATCTACCCCGGCATCCGTCCCGACCTGGTGGCGATTCCGCTGGGACAGGGGCATCAGGGAGGAGGTCGCTATGCCAAGGGCCGGGGAGTGAATCCCCTGGCTCTGCTGGCGTTGGTGGAGGAAAGCTCGCATCAGCCGGCCTGGAACGCCACCCGGGTACGGGTAACGCGGATTTCGAATAAAGGCGAGCTGGTGACGGCCGGGCATCCTCAGGGAAGTTACCGTAGCGACCTGATCGGGATTTAAGACTAACCCCTCCCCCGCCTCCCCTTATCATGGGAGGAGCCTATAGTTCCCCCCTGATAAGGGGGGCTAGGGGGGGTGGGGTTGCTGTAAAAGGAATTCAGCTTATGGAAAAACTGATCAGTCCATACAAATGGGGGATGACCATCGACCTGGACCGCTGCACCGGCTGCGGCGCCTGTGTGGTGGCCTGTCAGGCCGAGAACAACGTGGGAATCTGCGAAAAGCAGGAGATCAGCGAGGGGCGCAACATGCACTGGCTGCGCATCGAACGTTTCTGGGTGGGGGAGTACCCGGACGTCCGGGTGCGCTTTCTGCCGGTCATGTGCCAGCACTGCCACGACGCTCCCTGCGAGCCGGTCTGCCCGGTCTATGCCAGCTACCACAACCCGGACGGATTGAACGGCCAGGTCTACAACCGCTGCGTCGGCACCCGCTACTGCGGCAACAACTGCC
>JBAVTM010000242.1:0-1766 GCA_049696195.1 Desulfuromonadaceae bacterium
GGCCTGCCGGGCTGCTCTGGCTCAAGAGCACGCGCAATTCCCTGCTGGCAGATCCGAAGCAAAACGGCATGGACGCCGGATTTCTTGTGTTGCTGTTCCTGACGAGCCTCACCGGCTTTCTCCTGACGGCTTTTCGTGAAACGCCGGCGATGGGCCCGCTTGTCGTACTTCATCTCGGCGTAATCATGGGACTCTTTCTGACGATGCCGTATGGAAAATTCGTGCATGGCATCTACCGCTTCGGCGCGCTGCTCCGCAACGCCGTTGAGCATCGTACCATGCCGCAATTAGGTTCGGAGTAACGGAAGTCGGCAAAAACAAACACGGCGCAACAGCCCTGTATTAAACAAAAGGAGACATTATGAAACATACACTTGTAGTAGCAACCGGTCTGATTGCCTTCATGGCGGCAGGTCAAAAGGCGCAGGCAAAGGATCTGGAAGACGTCCTGAAAGAGAAGGGGGTCATCACCGAAGCGGATCTCAAAGAGGTCACAAAGAAAAAACCATATGACTACAAACCTGGCAAAGGCTTTGTCTTCACTTCTCCCGATGACAAGTTCCAGTTGAACCTGGGGGGGCAGATCCAGGTGCAGTATGGGTACGACCACTATGATGATCCAGCCAAGGTTGATGTCAGCCAGTTCAATCTCCGCCGTGTCAAGACCCTGATGAGTGGTTACGCCTTTTCCAAGGATCTGACATACACCGCAAGCTATAACTGGACAATGCTTACCTCCAGCCCTAACAAGGCAATAGAGACAGCGAACATTAAATATCGCCTGCTCGATGAGGCGCAGATCATGGTGGGACAGGAAAAAATCCAGTTTGCCCGCCAGTGGATCACCTCCAACACTGCCCAGCAGTTTGTTGACGGCTCGTTTGTCCGCAATGCCTTCATGCTCGGGTACGATGCGGGCATCAACTTGCATGGCGATCTCATGAAGGGAATCGTCAAATATGATGTTGGTTTTTTTGGCGGCGCCGGACAGAACACCAAGAACAAGACCAATGAAAATGCTGTCAACGTAAGGCTTGCCGTCAATCCGCTCGGCGACATGAAATACGGTGAAGGCGATCTCGAATATTCTGCAAAACCGCTCGTTTCGGTGGGAACCAGCTATTACATGAACACCGTCAAGAAGGCGGTTACCGGCACCGGCGCCACGGCAACGACGGCCATCGAAAACAGCAACTCCAATTACGTTACGGATACAAACGGTTGGCTGGGAACTGCGATGAAGGGGAAGTACTTCGGGACAAAAGCAGAGAAGATTCAGGTAGATTCGTATGAAGTCGACCTGGCGTTCAAGTGGCTGGGCGCCTCATTGCAGGGTGAATATTTCTGGGCACAGGGCAAGGGAGAGACCTCAAATAAAAAAGCTGTGGCCAAGGGAGCATATCTGCAGGCCGGTTATTTCGTGATACCGAAACGTCTTGAGCTCGCACTACGTTATGCCTGGATGGATCCTAACCAGTTCGTTAGGAAAGATATGATTTCCGAAATCCAGGGTGGTGTCAATTACTTCTTCGCCGGTAACAATCTGAAGATTCAAGGAGATATTGGTAACAAGCATACCTACAAGAGCCAGTCAGACGACTTGACAACCCGTGTACAGTTGCAACTCCTTTTTTAAAATAGTCAGCGTAGTTAGTGCGGTTCCAGTTCCACACTAATTCGCTTTTGCTATAAAAAATTACACTTATTCCATCCAAGACCTCCGAGGTTTTCAAAACCTTGGAGGTCTTGTTATCTAACCCTTCAAA
>JBAVTM010000243.1:0-3688 GCA_049696195.1 Desulfuromonadaceae bacterium
TCGATTGGTCGATTTGGAAACCTACATGATCAGCGATCTGGGCTTTTACAGACCGGGTGTTACAGAAATTAATTGCAAATAGAACTAAGCAATTTCATATTAGTATTTCATAGCTGACGCTTCTTCCTTTACCATTCCTTTGCAATAGTCCCATTTCAACAAGTTGATCCAGCTCTCTAAACGCAGTGGCTCTACTTGCTTTGCCGATAGAAGCATATTTACGTGTTGTCAATCCACCTTCAAACCCGCTTGGCCCCTCTTCAAGAACTCGATTGATAACCTTCTTCTGACGTTCTGACAAGGTAACATTTTCATGCTTACGCCAGAATGAAGCCCGCATGAAAACACCCGCAAGAATAGTCTCTGAACGTCCGATGGCTCGTGCAAAACATCCTAAGAACCATACCAGCCAGTCAGTAATATCCCCATTTCCTTTTTGTGACTTTTCCAGGATGTTGTAATAAGATTCCCGCTCGGCCATGATCTGAGTGGATAAGCTGTAATATCGGTTATGCTGCTTGTCGTCCTGGGCTAACGCCATATCTGTCAACACTCTAGCGATACGCCCATTGCCGTCATCAAATGGATGTATCGTCACAAACCTGAAATGAGCAATGGCCGCACGGATTATCCCTTCGACATTAGCGGTACTTTCTTCCCACCATGTGAAGAAACACTCCATCTCTGAATCAAGCTTTTCTGCTGGTGGCGCTTCATAATGAATCTTTTCCCTGCCGATTGGACCCGACACCACTCGCATTGGTTCTGAGCTATCCCGCCAGTCCCCAACTTTGATCTTATGCATTCCAGAATAGCCTGAAGGGAATAAAGCCGCTTGCCAGCCCCAAAGTCGCTCCTTTGACAGTGGCATTTCAAAATTCTGTGTGGCATCTAACAGTACTGATACGAGATCATCTATACGGCGATCAACAGGAAGTCCCGCTGATGGGAGTCCAAGTCTTCTTGCTACCGAAGATCGCACAGAACGCACGTCAAGTTGCTCACCCTCGATAGCAGATGTTTTGATAGCTTCTTCTACCAATATTTCAGCTTGGGCCTGATGCTCAAGAGACAAACCAAGAGTAGATACCTTTGTCAGCAGCTTTCCCTGCAACAAACGGCACTCACCGAGAGGGGCCAACAGCTTGGCATCATCCCAGGTAAATTTTGGCCAATCAGGCCGTTGCCAGATGTACTGATTCATTTATTGCACCCTAATCGCTTCACAAACTTAGACAATTATGGCTTTTTATCATACGCAGCGGTTAATGGCAATTCATTTCAACTAAGGAATACTACACGAAAAAGGGCCAGTTTTATGCTCATATCATAAACCTCAGCATCGGCTTTTCTACCTTGCGAACAATTGACTGCCAGGCTGTTACAAAATCATCTAATTCAACAGCAATTCGGCATCATCAACGCCAAGAGCACGATATTCAACTTTGTATCCCTGATAATCCGTGACAAGGTTTTTCGCCTTCTTTTCAAGTTCTACAAGGCTGATCCTGCTCTTGTTGACTTTGATCTCTGCTATGACGATCTCTTTTTTGATGTCATTGACCGCTACCAGGTCGATCTCGTTTTTGTTGCCACGCTCCCAGTACGAGACGATCCGGTTGTAGTTGCCGCTGGCGGCATACAGCTTGCGAAAGAACCTCTCCAGTATCCTGCCTGACCAGGTCGCATAATCTCGTTCGACAATCTCACGGATATAGGCAAAATTGCCGGTCTCGACAGCAGACAGGTTACGGTAGATGAAGCGAAACCAGAAGTTCAGAAAATTATCGCGGATAAAATATTTCTGCAACCGGCTGCCAGGCTTGGCATCAATGGGCTTATGGCGGTCTATGAGAGCATATTCCCCTTCGAGCTTGGCAAGATATGCACCGGTATGAATCTCCAGAATGGATTCGATTTCACTGCGGGCAGTCTTACCAGCTGCTATCAACTCCAGGATCGAGAAATAGGTCCCATAATCCCTGCCGAATTCTTCTATCAGAAGATTTTTCCCTTCAGTCAGAAACGGTGAATACTGCCTGAAGATGAAATCCATCAACTGCTGTCGGGGCAAGGCATTATTCTCTGCAAGCAGTTCAATATATTTGGGCAGGCCTCCCGTGATTGCGTAGACATTGAACAGTGTCTGCATATCCGTGCAGCCATGGTCACTTATGACGGTAAATATTGATGCAATACTGAACGGCTTCAGAAACATTATCCGGTCAGCCCTGCCGAACAGAGGTTCTTTGGCATCCTGGAAGATACGGTACATAAGCGAGTGTACCGAGCCGATGAAGATCAGATTCAGCTTGCTGGTGGCCTTGTTACGATCCCAAATCCCCTGGAGTTCGGAGTAAACGGAAGGGTTAATACTGAAGAACTCCTGGAACTCGTCAACGATCAGGGTAAATTTTTCAGTGCGGGAAAGCTCTATGAGCAGGGTGAAAATGTCGCGGAAGTGACGTATCTCACCGATAACAGGAATGCTGAAGTTGTGACGGATCTCTTCGATGAACTCCTGGCAGAGAAGAGCCTCCGCCTTTTTTGAAACGAACAGGTACAGGTGCTTGTGGTTCTTCGCGGACTCCAGTGCCAGCAGAGTTTTGCCGACGCGGCGGCGCCCGGTAAGAACGGTCATCCGTCCGGCAGAACTTGCCTGGTCATACAGCATGGCCAGCTCGGCCAGCTCGTTTTCCCTGTTGTAGAACTTCATATAGTCCGCCTGTTATTTATAGTAACAGCGGTTACTGTAATTCAACTCAACATAATTTGCAACAGTTCAAGTTATTTTTGATTCTTCTGATTCCGGGGCTTTGTACTCTTGCATCCAGTGTGAACAGGCTAACATGGTTTGACCCACCATTAAGTCCAGGAAACGGTACGTTGAATAAATAAATTTAAGGGGTACCCTTTTTACAAAGATGTCAAACACCCCAAAGAAGGAGTCAAATCATGAGCTATACGGAACTGCTCAATCCTCAGAACTCAGCCCTTATTCTGATCGACTTTCAGCCTCAGATGACCTTCGGCGTTGCCAACATCGACCGCCAGACCCTCTTCAACAACGTCATGCTGTTGGCCAAGGCGGCAAAAATATTTAATGTGCCGACCATCCTTACCACCGTGGAGTCGAAAAGCTTCTCCGGCAACATGTGGCCGCAGATTCTCGACATCTTCCCCAACCAGGAACCGGTTGAACGAAGTTCCATGAACTCGTGGGAGGACGCGAAATTCGTGGCGGCGGTAAAGGCTACCGGGCGCAAGAAACTGGTCATGGCGGCCCTCTGGACCGAGGTTTGCCTGGCGTTCCCGGCCCTGGAGGCAATCAAGGCCGGCTATGAAGTCTATGCCGTCGAAGACGCCTCTGGCGGCACCAGCGATACCGCCCACAATGCAGCCATGCGGCGCATCGAACAGGCCGGCGCCGTACCGATGACCGCGCTGCAGACCCTCCTTGAGTACCAGCGTGACTGGGCGCGCAAGGATACCTACGACGCAGTCATCGAGACGGTGAAAGAGCACTGCGGAGCGTACGGCCAGGGCGTGGAGTACGCCTACACCATGGTGCATGGCGCACCACCCAGCCGGAAAACCGGCCGCTGACGCCGAAAGAGATGACCGGGAGGCACCACTATGACCGCACCCGACTTGATTTTACACAACGGAAAGATCACCACCCTCGATA
>JBAVTM010000244.1:0-2237 GCA_049696195.1 Desulfuromonadaceae bacterium
CAGATCAAGTATGTCAGGGTCATGGAAATTCATGACCTGTTCCAGCAGGTTAACCAGCTCACGGACATTGCCGGGCCAACGATACTGGCGAAGTAAATCCAGCGCCCCCGGGGTTATCGACACAACCCTACGGTTCAGCCTTCGGTTCAAGCGTGCTATAAAATAGTGCACCAGAAGAGATATATCCTCCGTCCGCTCCCGAAGCGGCGGAGTCTGCAATTCGACGACTTTCAACCGGTAATACAGGTCTTCACGAAACAGGCCTGCCTCGACCTCATGCTGGAGGTTTCGATTAGTAGCGGCAACAATTCGTGCTCTGGTTGTTCGACGCCGCGATTCCCCAACCCGGGTAAAAGTTTTTTCCTCCAGGACGCGCAATAGTTTTTTCTGAAGTATCAGCGGAATCTCCCCGATTTCATCAAGAAACACCGTGCCATCATCCGCCGCCTCGAAGTATCCGGCCCGATCCTTATGTGCCCCGGTAAAGGAACCTCGGGCGTGTCCGAACAATTCACTTTCCATGAGTGAGTCGGGAATCGCAGCACAATCCACCGTCACCAGAGGTTTGTCGTGGCGGGCACCGGCTGTGTGAACAGCCCTTGCTACCAGTTCTTTTCCCGATCCGCTCTCACCTGTGATCAGCACTGTTGAATCGGTGTTCGCCACGGCGGCGATAGCGTCTCGCAGCTTACGTATAACCGGGCCTTCTCCGACGATGCCTTCGAACTCCCCGGTGTGCCCTGTCGCTTCCGCCAGATATCGATAGCGCCGCCGCTGTTCCAAATGGTCCAAGGCTTTTTGCAGGGTCATATCCACGTCCGTAAGATCGAAGGGTTTGGTCAGGTAATCATACACACCTCCGCGCATTGCCTGAACGGCACCCTGGATTGTGCCGAACCCTGTCAGTAGTATTACCGGCAGTTCCGGCATGATTGACAAAGCCTTGGCCGTCAGCTCGATCCCATCCATGTCGGGCATCATAAAATCGAATAACGCCGCATCAGGCTGCCAACTGCGTACACGGGCAAGACCCTGCATCGCGTCGGATTCGCCAACCGCTTCATACCCCATGGATTCCAGTGCCGTAATGAGAGCCTCCATAAGAGCACGATCATCATCTACAACCAGTATCCTTGCCCTCGGCATTGTAGTCATTGATTCCTCTTTCCTGGAAAAGTGGCCCGGAACCGGCACCCTTTCGGTTCCAGATTCCGTACTTCTATTGTTCCATCATGACCCTTGACAATACTGTACACAATGGCAAGACCAAGCCCTGTCCCCTTGCCAAACTCCTTTGAGGTAAAAAACGGCTCGAAAATATGAGGCAGTACCGACTCGGGAATACCTGGCCCCTCATCCTCTACTTCCAGCACAAATAAATGCTGAGCGGCCTTATCTTCTTCAAAGAACGTGCGCACAGCGATCCTGCCTCCCTGTTCCTGGGCCTCCAAGGCGTTGCCAAGCAGGTTCCACACAACTTGTTTGAGGCCGGATCGATCTACAAGAATCGTCCGCTCCGGTGCCAGAACGAGATCCAGGGCAATACCCCGTGTCATCGCATCATGAGAGACAAGATCGGTGACCTCCTGAATGATGACATTAGGATCCTGTTCGGTCATAACTGGGCTTTGCAGTCGGGAGAGATCCAAAAGATCCCTCAATTTCGACTGAATCCTCTGAATCTCCCCCATGACTTTTCGCAGGTCTTTGGGAACGTCCTGTGGAAGATCTGAGCGCCACAACAGTAATTGGGTGTATGTAGATATGGTGGCCAGCGGATTGTTGACTTCATGGGCGACGCCAGCAGCAAGCCGGCCTACGGCAGTCAGTTTTCTGCCCTGTTCCACCTCGGCGATAACCCGCTGCAGTTCGGCTTTCTTCTCCAGAAGACTTCGTGCCATGGAGTTGAGAGCCTTGGCGAGCCGCCCCAACTCGGTGTGGTCTTCCGGCACCCGGTGTGAAAGATCCCCCTCCCCAAGAATGTGAATTGCCTGCAAAAGCGTACGAAGCCCCCTTGACTGATGCATGAAGGTAACCAACGATATACCGATGACACCCAGCAATAAGAATACCAGGATATGGATATAGCTGGTCCAAAGCTCCTTCATTTCAGAAAGTATTTTGCTGGCACTCTCGTTGGCTGGTGCAATGAATTCTTCAACCGGCACGACAAGAACAATCTTCCATCCAAGTGGCTGTACGGTTGCATGTCCGATAAACAATTGGTGACCGGGCAG
>JBAVTM010000245.1:0-10353 GCA_049696195.1 Desulfuromonadaceae bacterium
ATCCAGACCCGGATGCTGTTTGCCGGCAATATCATCAAACACCCCTGCTTCGACGAGATGCGGGCCGGCGGCACCGGTTTCCGGACCGTCGGTGACCTTACCAACACCGACCGGATCATGTGTGACACCTTCTGGGTCGGGGTCTATCCGGGCATGACCGATCCCATGCTGGACTATATGATCGGCAGCATCGGGGAGTTCTGCTCGCGATGACCATCCTCGTCAGCGGTGCGTCAGGGTTTGTGGGGGGGGCTCTTGTCCGGCGGCTTGTCGGCGAAGGGAAGGAGGTGCATCTTCTCCTGCGCAGAGGTTCCAGTCGACAGCGCCTCGAAGGAGTTGCGGGCCTGAACATCCATGAAGCGGACCTGCGGGATGCCGACCGCGTCGCTACGGTGGTGTCGGAAATCCGGCCGCGGGTTATCTATCATTGTGCCGTCTATGGCGGCTTTTCGTCCCAGAGTGACACGGCGGCCATCTTTGATACCAATCTCAGCGGAACGATGAACCTTTTGCAGGCCTGCGAGCGCGTCGGTTTCGACCTGTTCGTCAATACCGGCAGTTCGTCGGAGTACGGCATAAAGAAAAGTCCGATGCGCGAGGATGATCTTGCCCAACCTCTCGGAGATTATGGCGTCGCCAAATGCGCCGCCACCATGTTCTGCCGCTCGGAAGCGCTCCTCAAGGGGCTGCCGATTGTCACGCTCCGTCTTTTTTCACCATATGGTCCGTGGGATGACCAGAGACGACTTATCCCGTATGTGATACGTGCCCTGACAGCCGGAGTCTCCCCCCGCCTTTCCACACCACGTTCCGTGCGGGATTACATCCATATCGATGACGTGCTTGATCTGTACGGGACCGTTACCGATGCCGCGGTTGTCCCGGGAGAGGTGTACAACGCAGGAAGTGGCCGACAGCATACCATCGGCGAAGTTGCCGGCATTCTTCATCGCATAATCGGCGGGCCGGAACCGCTGTGGGGTGAGGAACAGCCGCATCGGCCGGAGCCGGAGATGTGGGTGGCGGATATTTCAAAAACAGCCGCCGGTTTTGGCTGGCGCCCCTCCACAGGTATTGAGGAAGGGCTGCAGCAGACCGTCGAATGGTTTCACAATACACAGCGATTCCCATAGCCCTGATAAACGGGGTAAGGAGGCAGGCTTGAAATTATCGGATTACGTCATCGACTTTATCGCGAAACAGGGTGTTGCGCACATATTCGAATTTATCGGCGGGGCCATCACCCACCTGATTGACTCGACCGTTGACCGCGATGACATTCACTGTGTTTCGGTCCACCATGAACAGAGCGGCGCTTTCGCCGCCGAGGCCTATGCCCGTATGAACGGCCGTCTCGGCGTGGCCATGGCTACCAGCGGCCCCGGTGCGCTCAATATGGTAACCGGCATCGGCAGTTGCTGGTTCGACTCGGTCCCCTGTCTCTTTATCACCGGTCAGGTAAACACGTACGAATATAAATTCGACCGGCCGGTGCGTCAGATCGGTTTTCAGGAGACCGATATCGTCAGCGTGGTCAAGTCGCTTACCAAATATGCGGAGCTGGTGGTGGATGCCGAAAAGATCCGCTGGCATCTGGAGAAGGCTGTCTACCTGGCCCAAACCGGGCGACCGGGACCGGTGCTGCTCGATATCCCGATGAACATCCAAAGGGCCCGGATAGAGCCCGGCACGTTGGTCAGCTTTTTTGACAGCGATGAATACCGGCAGATGGAGAGTGAACGTCCCGCCTGTTCTGCCGCGACGATTGAAGAGGTGGTTGCGATGATCCGTGCCGCACGGCGGCCGGTGATCCTGGCGGGTGGCGGGGTACGAACGGCAGGCGCAACGAATGAGCTGCGGAATCTGGTGGAGCAGACCGGCATTCCGGTCGTATGTACGCTGATGGGACTGGACGCGCTGCCGGGTGACCACCCGGCCAGTTTCGGCATGATCGGAGCGTACGGGAACCGCTACAGCAACTTGACCCTGGCCAATTCCGACCTGCTGTTGATACTTGGTTCGCGGCTTGATACCCGCCAGACCGGCACACGTCCCGATACCTTTGCCCGGGGGGCCAAAAAAGTCCATGTAGACGTGGACCCTCACGAGCTGAATGCCAAGCTCCCGGTTGATCTGGCGGTACAGTGCGATGTCGGTGACTTTCTGGCCGGCCTCTGCGCCGCATTGTCCGGTTATACGAAACCTGACTTGTCCGGCTGGCTCAAGGTGCTTGCGGGCTACCGGGCAAAATACCCGACCAGGTCGCGCGACGAGGAGTCCTCCTCAATTGAGCCCAACCGTTTCATGGAAATTCTGTCCGGCCATTGCGCCGAAGGAGATATCGTCTGTCTTGACGTCGGACAGAACCAGATGTGGGCCGCGCAGAGTTTCAAGCTCAAGGAAGGTCAGCGCATGCTGATCTCCGGCGGCATGGGGGCCATGGGGTTTGCCCTGCCGGCGGCGATGGGCGCGGCGCTGGCAGATTCTGGAGTCAATGTTATTTCAATCTCCGGCGATGGCGGTATCCAGGTCAATATCCAGGACCTGGATACAATCGTAACTCACCGTCTGCCGGTCAAGATAATCGTTCTCAACAACGGGTGCCTCGGCATGGTGCGTCAGTTTCAGGACATGTACTTCGGCGGCCGCCAGCAGTCAACGGTTATCGGCTACGGCTGCCCCGATCTGGTCGCCATTGCCACGGCCTACGGCATCCCGGCATTTTCCATTGAGACTCTGGATCAGGTGGAGGGAGTACTCAGCCGGGCTCTGGCAACGGCCGGCCCGGTCTTTGTCGAAGTGAAGCTTGATCAGACAACGTGCGTCAATCCCAAGCTGGTGGTCAACCACCCGATTGAGGATATGTCGCCGCACCTGGAACGGGAAGAGTTGGCGAGGGAGATGTTGATTGATCTGGTGGAAGAGGGTGAGGTGTCGAAGTGAGTGTCCTGCAAGATTTTAAAAATATGGTGCCGTACGGCTGGCGAAAGGGGCTGCTGGACCTGGTACGGCCGGAACGCCCGGGGATCGGTCCGGTGCTGCGCAGGATGGGCCGTGATTACTCGGTTGTCTTCGATATCGGCGCAAATGTCGGTGATGTATCACTTTATATGCTCCACTATTTTTCACGGGCCACCGTGTATGGTTTCGAACCATGCAGCGCTACCTATGATCGCCTGCTTTTGAACGTTAAAAAGGCAGGATACGGGGAACGGTTCAGGCCATTCCGACTCGGTTTTTACGATGAGGAAACCGAAGGTACGCTTCAGGTAACCTCCGCACATGGGGCGAACTCGCTGGTCGCTGCAGCGGACGAATACCGGCTCATGAATCCTCACGTTACAACAATTACCACCGAGCAAATTCCCCTGATGCGCCTGGACGACTTCGTTTCCCGTGAGGGTATCAAGCATATCGACGTGGTAAAGATCGACGTGGAAGGGGTCGAGCAACAGGTGCTGCGGGGCGGTGCCGAAACCTTTGCCCGCAAGGTGGAAACCGTGGTTATGGAGGTTTCTTTCGTGCGCTGCTCGCGAGAAGACGGTGAATATATCCGTCTCTTTCAACTCCTGCATGACTACGGCTTCGCTCCGGCTGAAATCTACGATGTTTCCCATGCCGAAGGTGCCGGAACGTGGAAACTGGCACAGTTTGACTGTGTATTCCGTAAATTTTAACCATGCCCATTACCACCATTGCTTTTCACAATGTCTACGAAGAGCTTAACCGTGAAAACCGGCTATTCGAACTGCGCGATGCCGCTATCGGCGACGACCTGCTCCTTCCGTTCGGGGAGCTGCGACGTCTGGCGGAATCTCGAAATATTGTCGTTTCTACAGGCGCGGTTCTTTCGCCAGAGATAATAGATGCCTACGTCTTCGTGGATATGCCTGATCGAACATGCCGCGCCTTTCGCCAGGCCGTGGCCAGCGGCAGGCCTCTCTATCTGTTGGTTCTTGAAAGCCGTTTAATACGACCGCAGAACTATGATCCCGTAAATTTAAACTATTTCCGCACAATTTTTACCTATGATGATTCCATGGTGGATGGCGAGCGGTTCATCAAACTTAACTATGCCTTCCGCTTCCCCGCCAGTATTCCGCAGGACTTCGCAGACAAAGAAAAACTATGTGTCATGATTGCCGGTTACAAATCAGCCGACCATCCTCAGGAACTCTACGGGGAACGTCTTGCCGCCATTCGCTGGTTTGAACGCCACCACCCTGAAGATTTCGATCTGTTAGGTGTCGGTTGGAACAGGGGTCCCCTGGGGAAGCGTCTACCCCGGTGGCTCATCAGGCGTTTTGAATGGCTGGGAGGGTTGGGTGCGCCTGTCGTGCCCTCCTACCGGGGGGCCGTGACGCGCAAGCGGGATGTCATGGGGCGCTATCGTTTCGCCCTCTGTTATGAAAATATCAAGGATGTGCCCGGATATATCACCGAGAAAATTTTCGATGCGTTCTTTGCCGGAACCGTTCCCGTTTACCGGGGGGCGAATAATGTCGCCGACCACATACCGCCCGGTTGTTTCGTCGATTTACGCCATTATCCGGACTACGCCGCGCTGTATGACTATCTGAAAACCATGCCTGACCGCCAGTATCAGGATTATCTTAACGCTATTGAAGCATTTTTGCACAGTGAACAGGCCCGTCCGTTCTCCTGTGCTTTCTTCGCGGAGACGCTGCTCACGGAGATCACCGGTGGCTGACGATATCCTGCTCACGATTGCCATTCCTACCTACAATGGAGCGCGGACCATTGCCCGGTCACTGGCCTCAATTTTACCGGAATGTGATGCGACGGTGGAGGTGCTGGTATCCGACAATGCTTCAAGTGACGGCACTTCAGGCATCGTGCGGGAAATTGCCGCAACCTGTCCGCAGCTCCATTATTACCGCAACGACGTCAATGTGGGATTTGATCTCAATATCGATCTCTGTATGCAGCGGGCACGGGGAACGTTTGTCTGGCTGATCGGTGATGATGACGTCGTCTGTCAAACAGGGGCTGTCGAGCGGGTGCTGCAGGTGATCAGGCTGCATCCGGATCTGGCGGCGATATTTGCCGATTCGCGCCATCAAATCCGGCTAAATGCCGCAGATTCGGGGTTATGCCGCGATGGTGACGATTATTTCCGGAAAAGCCGGTTCAAATGCGGTCTGATCTCTTCCAATATTTTCAGCAGGAGCGTCTGGGACTCTGTGCCGGTCGAGCGCTACTTCGACAGCGGCTGGATTCATCTTGGCTTTCTGATTCAGGCATTGGTACGCTTTCCCTCCTATGTCATCTGCGAGGAACTGATAGCGCAGCTCGTTCACGAGGAGGGAAAAGGGATTATGCGTTGGGGGGGGACGGGGTCATTTCTGCGGACCGGGCTCAATCTGGTACGAATCTACCGGGAGATGCCCGGGCTCGGGTACGACCCTGCGACGGTGAGGGCGGCCTACCGGACCATCAAAGGGGGCTACGTAAAGAACATCCCCCTTGCCAAGGCCAAGGGGTTGCGGATTGACGGGGCCCTTATCCGGGATTTTATCGGGCTCTATCGGGCATTCCCCTCGTTCTGGCTGGTTGATCTGCCGCTCCTGCTTGTACCCGGTTTTCTCTTCAGGTGGGTGCGCAGCGTCGTCCATGCGGTGCAGTGCAGGGAAGGGAACCATGGCCACTGAAAGACGGAATAAAGTTCTTCTTGGTACTTCATCCAGCTATGCCGGCGTCCTGATTACCAATCTTCTCGCCGTCGTAACGGTACCGGTAACCCTGAACTACTTCGGGGCAGACCGTTATGGCGCCCTGGCCCTGGTGATGACCCTGGTGAACTATCTGTCAGTCACCAATTTCGGTATACCTACGGCGTGTGCCGTTTTGGCGGCCAAGTCGGTTGACCGGCGGGAACAGTTGGCCATAATCTGCCGATCATTTCTGCTCATTGCCGGGATCAGCATGGTTGTGCTGGCTCTGTTTTTGACGATTGCAGGATATCCAGGGTGGGTGGCGGTGCTGGGAAAAATTCCGGACGGCATTTCCGGAGAGGTCCGCCAGGCGGCGTTCTGGACGGCGGTGCTGTTCCTGCTGAATCTGCTGACAGCACCATTCCAGGCTGGTTTTATAGCGGTTCAGAAGGTGCATGTGGAGCGGTTCTACATGACGTTGGCGGCTAACAGTTATGTCGTGGCGCTGGCCGGCACCATCATCTGGAAGGGAGATCTGGCAGACTTTGCTCTCGCCAGAGGAGCGCTCGTTCTGCTATGCGGCCTTGCCGGGGCGTGCCATTTCCTGTTCGGCTGCCGGGAAAACAGGGCAATCCTGGGCGGCGGATGGCTGAGTTTGCTGCGGACACCATCGTCGCAGGAATCAGCGGTGCGCTCTATCCTTGCATCAGGCGCTCGCATGTTTGTTGTCGGCTTGGCGTCCCTGGTCGTCTGGCAGACCGACAACCTGGTCATCAGCCATTTTTATGGCGTCGGCGCGGTAACCCCCTACCAGATTACCTTCAAGCTGATTACCATGCTCTTTATCATATTTACGGCAGTTAATCCGGCGATTTCACCACATTATGGTCGAGCGTGGGCTGTCGGCGATACCGCGTGGATAAATGGGACGTACAACCAGATCGCCAGAGTCAGCTCCGTTCTCGGCGGGCTGGTCTGGATCGGTTCGCTCGCCTTTGCCGAGACGGTCGTCGATATCTGGACGGGCCCGGCATCGTTCGGCGGCGGCGTGGTGGTGTTTTCTCTGGGCGGGTACGGGTATCTGCTCTCTCTGGTGAGTGTCCATGCGGCGCTGTTATCCAGTCTGAATCTGGTCCGTAACCTGCCGCGTATTTCCTGGCTGGAGGCCGGTGTCAACCTGCCGTTATCGCTTCTGCTGGTAAGATCGCTGGGGATTGGAGGAGTTGCGCTTGGCACCTTTGCCGCTTCCCTGACGACGGTGTTCTGGTTGATCCCCCGGGAAATTGACCGCGGCACGGAAGGAACGGTTCGTTTCGATTGGCGACCCTTGCTGAAGGAATTTTTCATGGTGGTCGCACCGGCAGTCGCGGTGGTGCTCGTGGCGAACAGATTCATTCCGGCTGGAATGCCGCGCCTGCTGGTTAATGCGCTGGTTGTGGCGCTGTACCTGCTGGCCTCCTATCTCAGGCTGCCTGCTTCAATAAGGGTGATGGTCGGGGAATTGACTGCAAAACCACTGGCGCTGCTGTCCCGCAAAGGAGCGCGCCGATGAGCAGCAGCCAGCCGCTGGTTTCCATCTGCATCCCTACTCGAAACAGCGCCCGGTATATCCGGGAAACGTTGGACAGTCTGCGGGTGCAGACCTACCCGCATTGCGAAATTATTGTCTCCGACAACGCTTCCAGCGACGGAACCGTTGCTCTCCTCGGGGAGTATGCCGAAGCCTATGGCATTCGGGTCCTGCTGAACGATACCGATGCGGGGGCGGGAGAAAACTTCAACCGTTTGATCGCGAGTGCGACCGGCGACTATGTGGCCATTTACCATGCCGACGATCTCTATGACCCGGATATTGTTGCAGAGTCTGTTGCTGTGTTGCAGAAGCATCGGAAGGTTGGGCTGGTAGGAACTCTGGCGGAAGCTGTTGATGCCGGCGGCATGAGATTGTTTGACTACCGTCTGCCTGAAGGCTGCACGCCTTCTTCTGACGGGTGTTTCGATTTTGATGCGGCCCTGTCGGCCGTGCTCCGTACACGGAGACAGGAAATATTTTTCGTTACCCCCTCGATCATGGTGCGACGCGAGGTGTACCGGGCAGTTGGTCTCTTCGACCAGAGGAGCTGGCGCTCATCAGTCGATTACGAAATGTGGCTCAGAATTGCCTGCCGTTATCCGGTAGCGGTGATCAATCGCCCCCTGATGCACTACAGGATTCATGCCGCTCAGGGAAGCGAACTGGAAGTCAGAAAAAACAGTGAACTTCCGGATATCCTGGCAGTAATAGCGGCATATCAACGGCATCTTCATACTGCCTCCGTGGACAGGCAGTGCACCGCCACCATGGACCGGATCAGGGTAAAAACGGCACTGAAGCAGAATGCCGTGGGTCAGTTTGCCAAAAGCGCTGCCACCATCAAACCTCTCGGAACCATACGCTATCGGATCTGTGCCTGCTTCATTCGCTGCGCCAATGCCCTGCGCCTGAACATGCACGTATGGCCATGAAAAACGGTGCTGCCATGTCTGAAACTCTGAAAATCCTCTACCTGCTCCACGACTCCCGCCGTAGCGGCGTACCGGCGGCGGCGGCCCATTTCATCCGCCGGGCGTCATCGCTCGACCTTGCCCCGACGGTATTGTTCGCCTATGACGGCATTTATGCCCAGGAACTTCGTTTGGCGGGGATTCCGGTTGTAACGCTTGGTGCCCGGACCGCCTTTCTTTGGCGTGCCAAACGTTTTCTGATGAACTTTTTTCTGCTGACCCATGGCAGAAAGTTCGATGTTATTCATATTCATAGCCTCAAACTGACCTGGTCGGTACTGGTTGCCCGATTGATGGGACTGCGGGTTGTCTTTCATCTCCACGAGCTGCCCCGCAGGATCAGCTGGCTGCTCAGGACCGCGATTGGCGCCGCCGACTGTGTCGTGTTCTGTTCCCGGACATGTGCAGACCACTTCAGTGCCGTTCCGGCTAAAAAGCGCCGGATTGTTGTCAATGCCCTTGAAGTGACGGATCATCCCGCCGTGGTGCATACCGCGGAAAATAACCGTATTGTCATGGTGGGAAGCATCAATCGAAACAAAGGCCAGGATCTGCTGCTAAAGGCTTTCGTACGGCTGAAGAACAGCGACGCAGAGCTCTGGCTGTACGGCACGGTCGGACTCTCCGCTCACAAATTTGTCCATGACCTGAAATCTTTTGCCGAAACGGCAGGAGTTGCCGACAGGGTTTTTTTTCCGGGCCCGACGAGTGATGTGTATGCCGTTTTTGCCCGTGCTGCTCTGGTTGTGCACACATCGTGGACCGAATCCTTCGGCATTGCGCTGGTCGAGGCTCAATCCTGCGGAGTGCCGGTTATTGCTCACAATATCGAGGGGATGCGCGAGGTTGTGGTTGACGGCAGCAGCGGCTATCTGATTCCCCCCGGCGATGTGGATTCTCTGGCGGCGCGGATCGACGAACTGCTGGCCGACCCTGGGCTTCGCAGCCGCATGGGGGCTGCCGGGCGGACTCTGGTCCGCGAACGGTTTTCCATGGAGCAGCGGGCCGGGGAGTATCTTCAGTTGTACAAGGAGCTGTGCGCGCCATGAAGATAGTTTTTCTTGCACCGTTCGGAATCCGCCCCAAAGGTACCGTCCTCGCCCGTATGGTACCGCTGGCCGCCGAGCTGCAGCGACTGGGACATACGGTGGTTATCGTGGCTCCGCCGTATACCAACCCGGAGGATTCCGGAACGGTTGAGGTTATTCAGGGGGTGACGTTACGCAATATCAGCCTCGGATCGCGCCATAGAGTATTGGCAACGCCGCTGCTTGCCTGGCGGATGTTCCGCGAGGCCGTACGGGAAAAGGCTGATGTCGTTCACCTGTTCAAACCGAAGGGGTACGGCGGCGTGGCCGGGATGCTGCATCTTGTGCTTGATCGGCTTGGCGTGCGATTGCCTCCTCTGATCCTCGATATGGATGATTGGGAGGGAACGGGTGGGATGAATGACCTTCATGACTACTCTTCTCTGGAGAAACACTTTTACCGGTTTCAAGAACAGTGGTTGAGTCGTCGGGTCTCCGGCATTACGGTTGCCAGCCGTGCTCTGCAGGACCTGGTCAGGGAGATGCGGATTCCTGAAGAGCGAATACTCTATCTGCCGAACTGCGTGCATGAGACTGAACGGAGGGACGGACGCTCTGCCAGGCAGCGGCTTGGAATAGCGGCTACTGCGCCGGTGGTCCTTCTCTACACCCGTTTTTTTGAATTCAGCCAGCAAAAGCTGTACCGGATATTTTCGGAAATTCACCGGCAGGTGCCTGGAGTCCGCTTTCTCATCGTGGGGAGGGGACGAAAGGGCGAAGAGAACCGGCTTCTGGATGCAGCAAAAGATGGCGGCTTCAGCGACGCCCTCGTTATGGCCGGATGGGTGGAGCCTGCGGATCTGCCGGAGTACCTGTCAATCGGGGATGTGGCCATTTATCCACTTGATGACACGCTGGTAAACCGATGTAAATGTCCGGCCAAGCTGACCGAACTGCTTGTGAATGGAATTGCCGTCGTGGCCGACGGTATAGGGCAGGCGAAAGAGTATATACATCCGGCTAATTCCGAATCACTTTGTAATGCAGGTGACGGGGAGGAGATGGCCGCCATCGCGGCAGGACTCCTTACAAGGCCCGCATACAGG
>JBAVTM010000246.1:0-9511 GCA_049696195.1 Desulfuromonadaceae bacterium
GAACAAACGTAACAATTCCTCCCGTTCGCAGCACTGTCTCGGCTTCAGCCAGACCGTGGGGCAATCGCAGGGTTAAAAGAGTAAACAACAGTATCAGCATAACCGTGAACCCGTCGAAAAGCCGGTCGATCACCAGCGAAGCAAAAACAGTCGGTGTTTGCAGCCCTTCCCGTTGTGCGAGAACAAATGCACGCACAAATTCACCAAGTCGTGCCGGAAGCAGATTATTTGCCATGTAACCAATTATGGTGGCTGGATACAAGGAGGAAAGCGGGATACGCTTCTCGGCAATGAGGAGATAGTGCCAGCGGACAGCCCTCAAAAAATAACTGATAAAGGTACATGCAACCGCAAGCAGAATATAGCGGTAGTCAACCCTGACAAGAGCCGCCCACAACTGGTTAAAATCAATTTTCCTGAACAAAAGTACCATGAAAAACAGACTGACCGCGATTCCAAGCCAGAATTTAAGGTCAATTTTAGCGCGCACAGAGTTCCAATCCATCATTAAGTTTCAGATAGTTTTTATTCAAATTTTCCAGGATGATACGAGTTTTTGCCACATCAAGACAGATTGCATCCTTCAGTGCGGCGACATCGGGAAACCTCTGTTCCGGCCGCAGTCTCTGCACAAAGTGGACCTTAATATCGTGGTCATAAATCTGACCGGAAAAATCGAGCAGGAATACTTCGACCGTCCGCCTGTTCACGCCAAACGTCGGATTACATCCAATATTGCAGGCACCTTTGACTGGTTGACCATCCACCTGGACCATCACCGCATACACGCCGTCAGGGGGGAGAAGTTCGTTGAGGGTTGCTATGTTTGCCGTGGGAAATCCGAGACCCTGACCAATTTCGCGGCCATGAACGACAGTCCCCGAAATCTGGTAATAGCGCCCGAGAATTCGTGAAGCAGCCTCCATATCGCCCTCTGCGACTGATGACCTGACCAGACTGCTGCTGAATATGACACCCTCCGCTCCAATCGGGGGAATATCTTCAAGTGTAAATCCGTTCAGTACGCCGAGACTCTCCAATGTTGAGAAATTTCCTTCCCTCCCTCGGCCAAATGCGTAATCGTGCCCGATAATAATATGCCGCATGCCGAGCGGCTTGCAGAGAACGTTGAGTACAAAATCATTCGCCGTCACCTGGGAAAACTCTTTGGTGAACGGTACAACAACCAGATAATCAACACCTGACGCGGCGATCAGGGCGGTTTTCTGCTCAAACGTTGTTATCAGGGAGGGCGAGGATCCAGGGGCCAGAATCTTTAACGGGTGTGGCTCAAAGGTAACCACAACTGAAGGGAGACCAAACGCCATGCTTTTCCGCTTCAGGTGTGCAAAAATCTCGGCGTGACCGCGATGAACACCATCAAAATTTCCTATGGTGACAACCGAAGCTTCGAGAATCGTATCGTAGATATTTATGCCTGTTACAATCTGCATTGCTGCCCCTATCCTATTGATGCAAGTTCCAGCCGTTTACCCCAGCGCCGCACCAGTTCATCATGCAACGGTATATGTTTCGGTCCGTTAAGTTCCGGATCACCTTCCAGCAGATCGAAAGCCGTTCGACGGGCGTTTTCCAGCAGACTGCCGTCCCGCAGGATGTTGGCGACACGAAAATCCGGCATGCCGGCCTGGCGGGTACCGAGAAAATCACCCGGCCCCCTGATCTCCAGGTCTGCTTCGGCAATCCGGAAGCCGTCGCCGGTTGACTCCATCACCCGCAGACGCTTTTCACCGTCTTCAGACAGTTTGCCGGTCGTCATTAGAAAACAGTATGACTTCTCTTTCCCGCGACCTACCCTGCCCCGCAGCTGATGCAGTTGCGAAAGTCCGAAGCGTTCGGCATGTTCTATCACCATTACGGTAGCATTCGGAACATCAATACCGACCTCGATAACGGTGGTTGCGACAAGAATATCAAATTCACGGGACGTAAAAGAAGTCATGACCGCTTCCTTTTCCATCGGGCTCAACCTGCCATGCAGCAATCCGACCCGCAAGCCCGGAAAAATATCGGCCTGCAGATGTTCTGCCATTTGAGTTGCAGCCTTCAGGTCCATTTTTTCAGTCTCTTCGACGAGCGGATAAATGACATAGACCTGCCGCCCCAGGCGAACTTGATCCGCGATGATAGCATAAAGTTGTGTACGGCGTGACTCAAAAAAGACCCTGGTCTCAATCGAAATTCTGCCCGGCGGCATTTCATCGATTACCGACAGGTCGAGGTCTCCGAACAGCGTCATGGCGAGAGTGCGGGGAATCGGAGTGGCGGTCATCACCAGGATGTCAGGATTAACACCCTTCTTCTTAAGGATACCCCGCTGCAGCACGCCGAAACGGTGCTGCTCATCAATCACCCCCAGACCAAGCTTTGCAAATTCCACTTTGTCCTGAATAACCGCGTGGGTCCCTATCACTATCCGGGCGGTGCCGTCGGCTATTCGTGCCAGCGCGTCTTTTTTGGCCTTCCCCTTAAGGCCGGCCGTGATCAGGGTTACCTCCAGTCCCATCTGTCCGCACCAGCGGTGAATGGTGTGCCAGTGCTGTTCAGCAAGGATTTCGGTTGGCGCCATGATTGCTACCTGAAAATCGTTTTCAACGGCGATCAGCGCCGCCATCAACGCCACGAGGGTCTTGCCGCTTCCCACATCACCCTGAACCAGACGGTGCATCGGATGAGGGGCCATCATATCGACTTTAATTTCCGCCAGCACCCTCCGCTGAGCGACCGTCAGCTCGAAGGGGAGCAGGCGGACCAGCTCTTTGGTATAGCGGTGAGTCACTTGAAAGGCGATCCCTGTTTCCATCGCCACCCCGCGTTTCTTGAGAGCGAGTCCCAATTCCCAGAAAAAGAATTCATCAAACGCCAGCGCCTGATGTGCCGGTGTAGCTCCGGAATTCAGATCGGCAAGGTCCGCTTCAGGCGGCGGTGAATGAACCTGGCCAAGCGCCTCGCGGAGCGGAGGAAATTCGACGGGACACAGTTCGGGCGGCAGAACGTTTTCTATATTCGACAGAAAGCCGTCTACGACCTCCCGCATAACCCGGCGCATTGTTTTCTGATGTATTCCCTCTGACAGAGGATAGACAGGCACAATCCGTCCGAAATTAGCCGGATCCGAATCCAGCAGCGACTGGACCCCGCCCCCTTCAGGGAGCCATTCAGCATCCGGATGATGCACTTCACGCTGATACCCGAACTGGTTCACCTCGCCGCTGAAAACGCCGACTCGCCCAACCTTCCAGGTGCGCTTCATCCAGGTAGCATTGGCATGAAACCACTTGCAGGTGATCGTGCCGCTTTCATCGCGCACCACCGCTTCAAATACGCGCCTTCCTCCCTTGGTAGTTGTCGCATCGGCAGACAGAACCGTCCCGGAAAACACGGCACTCTGTCCGGGAGAGAGTGCCGAGATCGGGATCAGTTTGCGGCGGTCTTCGTAGCGGAGCGGCAGCAGATAGAGAGCGTCCTCAACCGTACGGATCTCCCGCTTTTCGAGGAGAGCCGCCAGCTTCGGGCCGATTCCTTTAATAAACTGGATGCCGCTCTCCAGATTTTTTCGGGAAATTGTTTCTTTCAGGCTCATGCTGCCAGCTGATGCGGGTTTTGCGACCGATGTGGCAACAGGTCGGACAGGACGCGCAATGAGTTTGCCATCCACCTCTTCTACGGCAAGTGAGTCGCCTGGCGCGAGGCCGAGCTTGTTAAGAATTTCGGCAGGAATGATAATGGAATTGTTTTCAGTAAGCTTGACTGTGGACATGCACATTCCTGCACCGGGACAAAGTGGGTTTCAACGGGTGAACATAATATTCCTGCCACATATTGTCTACATATTTCACCCTGTTTCATTGACAAGAATACGCTCAGCAGGCATATCTAGGTATATTTGAACAGGTGTCATTGCGTACTTGATCCGGTCCTGATAAACGGGATAAGCACGTTTTGAAAGTAATTTTCCGTCAGAAAAGAGTATAAACACTTCAAACGTATTAAAAAGGAATCGTCATGAAATCACGCAACACATTCGAAGAGCTTGTTGCCATTATGCGAAAACTCCGCGCTCCCGGCGGTTGTCCGTGGGACGCGGAACAGACACATGAAAGCCTTACCCGCTACCTGCTGGAAGAAACCTACGAAGTCATGGAAGCCATCGACGAAAAATCTCCCCAGCATCTTAAAGAAGAGTTGGGAGACCTGCTTCTTCAGCCGATTTTTCACGCCGCCATCGCCGAAGAGTCCGGTGACTTCACCATCGACGACGTTATCGGTACACTGTGCGATAAACTGATCCGCCGCCATCCCCATGTATTTGGCGATCTTGAGATCAAGGACAGCGAGGCGCAGATTGAAAACTGGGAGAAGATCAAAAAACTCGAGAAGGGGGATGAACGGCCGTCAGCACTTTCCGGTGTTCCGGATCACCTTCCGGCTCTCCTGAAGGCTCATAAAATAAGTGAAAAAGCCTCGCGGGTCGGTTTTGACTGGGAACATGCCGACCAGGTACTCGCAAAAGTCATGGAGGAGCTGCACGAATTTGAAGAGGCATGGGCGGGAGGAGATCCAACGCGAATGGAAGATGAGTTGGGTGACTTGCTGTTTGCCATCGCAAATCTGGGAAGGTTCTTGTCGCTCAATCCGGAAGAAGCCCTGCGTAAAACAATTACCCGCTTTCAAAAGCGCTTCAGCTTCGTCGAAACGGAGCTGCTCCGTCAGGGAGTACCGATGCAAAACGCCTCTTTCGAGGAGATGGACGCGTTATGGGAAAAGGCAAAATGCGCCGAGAAAGTGAATTCATTATAATTAATTTTGAATATATAACTGTTTTTGCAGGATTTTTTTATTATCCACAAAAATTGTGGAAAACCTGTGGAGAACGATGTTGACGATATTCAAAAGTGATATTTTTGCAAGAGTTTTATCCGAAATGCCGTTTTTTTATACAAAGCAATTTATGTGTAATTACAACCTATTACAACCAGTATCAGTAAAAATAGGGGGTTGCGCTGTCAAGCTCTTTCATCAATAAGAATATATTTTTTAACAGCTTGAACTCCTGTGCATAACCACCTGATTTGTAACACATCGGCACCTACCCTTTCTTCAGTTTCCTGCGCAGCAGTGATACGGCATCAAGCGCTTCTTCCGAGCGCAGGAGTTTCACTGTCACGATATACAGGACGCTGCCACAGACGATAGAACCTCCCAAAACTGAACCCTTCAACACTTTATGTCCGGATTGCGACCAGTCGACGAATGAACAGCTGTACCATACAGCCGCCGACATCGGAACGGATGCCGCGGTCGATTTCAGTGCGGTCAGCATGATGCCGTTCCCGCCGAATGAGCCTATCTTGCGCCTGAGGAGCCAGAGCAGCATCAGCATGTTGCAGAGCGCTGAGAGTGTCGTTGCCAGAGCCAGTCCGCCATGTTTGAGAGGACCCATCAACGCAAGGCTCAGGAAGAGGTTGATGACAAAGGCTATCAGAGCTGTATATACGGGGGTTTTTGTGTCCTTTAGCGCATAAAACACCGGCGCCAGCACTCGGGTTAACGCAACAAACGAGAGACCCACGGAATAATACAGCAGCGCCGACGCTGAGTTGACGGCAGTTGCATAATCAAAAGCGCCTCCCATGAATATCAGACTGAAGATCGGTGTTGAGCAGACCATCAAACCGGCCATGGCAGGTATGGTAATAAAGAGCATCAAGCGCACGCCGAAAGAGAGCGAGCTTTTCAGACCGGCAATATCGCCTTCTGCTGCCTGTCTGCTCATCGATGGCAGAACCGCCTGCGCTACCGACGCCGTGAAAATACCCTGGGGAAATTCGAATAACCGCTGAGCATAATAGAGATATGAAATACTCCCCTGGGGCAACAGGGAGGCCAGGATGGCGCTAACGGTTATATTCAGATAGTAGACACCTACTCCGAAAACGGACGGCAGCATTAATAATGCAATTGTGCGAACTTCAGGAGAGCTGAAGCTAAAGTCAGGCTTCAGCGGAAACCCCTTGCTCCAGAGAACCGGCAGTTGCATGATCAGCTGAATACATCCGCCGATCAGGACTCCGACCGCCAGAGCGGTGACGGGGACTTCGAAAAAGCCCCGCAGGCAGAGAGCAGCCAGAATCATCGATATGTTCAGGAACACGGTCGATATGGCGGGTGTGAAGAAGTGACGCAGGGTATTGAGGATGCCCATGCAGAGGGCTACCAGGCTGATGAAGAAGATGTAGGGGAACATCAGGCGGTTAAGCAGAACGGCAAGTTCAAACTTTCCCGGCTCGGCCTTGAAACCGGGGAACATCAGACCGACTATGACAGGAGAGAAATAAATTCCGGCCAGAGTAATGAAAGCCATGACAATGGTAAGCAGGGTGAAACAGGTATTGGCAAGCTCGCGGGCCTTCTCGTCTCCCCGACGGGTGAGAGTTGATGAAAAGGTCGGGACAAAAGCGGCTGTCAGGGCCCCCTCTGCAAAAAAACGACGCAGCATGTTGGGAATCTGGAAAGCAGCAAAAAAAGCATCCGTCGCAAGTCCGGCACCAAACAGGCGCGACACGACCATATCCCGAACCATGCCCATGACCCGGGACAGCATCGTGGCGCTGCCAAGAATTCCTGCAGCCCTGGCTATATTCCGTTTTTCAGACATAGCGCGGGAGTGTCAGCCTATATGATCGACAAGGAATTGACGAACTTTGCCAATATCAGCATCCATGATCTCACATCTGGTTGGTCTTCCGTATAGCTCCTTGACCGATTGAGGCGCCGGCAGCTGAAATCCAAGTGAAAGTTCCACGGTTTCACTGAATTTAGCAGGATGTGCAGTAGCAAGACAGACTCGTGCAGAACCGGGCGGCAGCAGGTCAAGAGCAGCTTTGACACCGACTGCCGTATGGGGATCGAGCAGGTAGCCGGTCTCCGCATAAAAATCACGGATTTCCTGAAGCGTGTCATCCTGGTTAACCGAAACGGAGCAGAAATCCTTTCGTACCTGTGCCATTTCATCAGAACTGCAAGAAATGCGGCCATGCTCTTTCAATTCGGCAAACGCCTCTTTGACACGGTCAGGGTTTTCGGCAAACAGATGGAACAGGTATCGTTCAAAATTGGAGGCGATCTGGATATCCATGGAAGGTGAAACGGTCGCAACGACCTCTCCCAGAGAGTAATCGGATGTATTGATGAAGCGGGTCAGTATATTGTTTTCATTGGTGGCCAGCAAAAGCGTATCAACAGGCAGCCCCATTCTCTTTGCGACGTAGCCGGCAAAAATATCGCCAAAGTTACCGGTAGGAACCGAAAAGTTGACCGGGGCATCGGTTTCATCGGTGACCCGCAGCCAGGCATAAAAATAGTAAACAACCTGTGCCAGCACCCGAGCCCAATTGATTGAATTGACCGCCCCGAGGGAATATTTTTCTTTGAATTCCAGATCCCCGAAGAGCTCCTTTACCATGTCCTGACAATCGTCAAAGGTGCCGCGCACCGCAATATTATGAACGTTGGCATCGGTGACGGAGGTCATCTGCAGCGCCTGTACCGCGGAGGTCTTGCCGTACGGATGCAGAATGAATATTGAAATGCCCTTTTTCCCGCGGACACCATGAATAGCGGCACTGCCGGTATCACCCGACGTAGCGCCGAGGATGTTTAACGTTTGATTGCGTTCCGCCAGTATGTATTCGAACAGATTGCCCAGAAACTGCAGTGCAACGTCCTTGAAGGCCAGAGTCAGGCCGTGAAACAGTTCGAGAATGTAGACGCCGTTATGTTTGACCACCGGCGTGACATCAGGGTGTGTAAATGTGGCATAAGAGCGGTTGATCAGACTCTTCAGATCGCCGTCAGGAATGTCGTCGACATATCGTGAGATGACTTCGAAGGCGAGTTCCTGATAACTGAGACCGCGCCAGGATTCGAGCTGCCCCCTGGTAACGGCTGGGTAGGATTGCGGCAGGAGCAGGCCTCCGTCCGAGGCCAACCCCATCATGACGGCATCTTTAAATGGAATGGGGTCGATGCCGCCGCGGGTACTGATATAACGCATGATAAAAACCTTTCACTCGTAAAATGTGCGGCGACTATAGCAGATAACGTTTAAATATGAAAGGGGTGTCACCCTCCCGAAACAGCCGGCAGCACGCTTTCCCGAAGCTCACCCGGTGCCAGCAGAAAGAACATCCGAAACATGCAGTATTTATAGAACTCTCGAAACAACAGCTGAAAACTGCCGCCATGATTCCACCAGGATTCCTTCAGGTTCACTGAATCCACTGGATACGGGATTATGGTTATATCTCTGGGGAGAGAATTACGGAACAGTATGGAGGCGCGCTTGAGGTGATAGCGCGAGGTGATCAGAAGCACCGAATGAACACCGCTGCGTACGATTACGTCGCGTCCGAAGATCGAATTTTCGAGAGTATTGCGGGAAGACTTTTCGAGAATAACGTTATCAGCGGGAGGGTCGCCGGGTTTTGGACGATACAGGTCACTTTTTCTGACTGACGGGTCAACTCCAACAAAAACAAGAAAATCAGCACGGTGCGCCCGAAAAAGACGAATCCCTTCTTCTACTCGTCCCTTGCCGCCGGTCAAAACGACTATTGCATCAGCTTTCTGCGTATTCTGGCGATATGAAAAGGTTTTATAGGTAAAATCAATGAAAAGCGCAGTAATAACAACCGTTCCAATGATGCATAATGTGAGAAATGCCTTGATAATATTCATACCCTGTCCTAAATTTATCTTGCAACAACCGCATCAGTCTGCTATAAGATTTTTTTCAGCAATCAACGGAGGACAACAATATGTCAAGAAAATGTGAGATTTGCGGTAAAGGCCCCAGCTTCGGAAACAACGTCAGTCATGCGAACAATAAAACCCGTACAGTATGGTATCCGAATCTTCAGAAAATCAAGGCTGTTAAAAGCAACGGCAGCATTTCTACCGTAAAGGTCTGTACCCGTTGCATCCGTTCTGGATTCGTCACTAAATCCCTCTAAGCAGTCCCGTTCAGCTTCATCCATGCAGCCGCACCCCCCAGGGGATGCGGCTTTTTTTCGTTGTCACGGTTTACAGAGAGGCGGTTAGCTCTATCTCCAGCAACGCACCGCGCGGCAGCGATTTCACGGCAACCGTGGAGCGTGCCGGTTTATGGCCGGGAAAACAAGTGCCATACACCTCATTGACTGCGGCAAAATCAGCCATATCAACCAGAAAAATGGTTGTTTTTATAACATCGTCAAAGCCGACACCCGCAGCGGTCAGTACAGCGGCAATGTTGTTCATGACCCGCTCCGCCTGAACGGTTACATCACCCGTTACCATTTCGCCGGTGGCAGGGTCAAGTGGAATCTGGCCGGAGCAAAACAGCAGGCTCCCGCATTTTACCGCCTGCGAATATGGTCCGATTGCCGCCGGCGCTTTGTCAGAATGCAAAATTTCCAGTTTCATTGTTTAATCCTTTCCACCTTAATGA
>JBAVTM010000247.1:0-3296 GCA_049696195.1 Desulfuromonadaceae bacterium
GGTTTGCGGCCTTGAGCAGGATCTGGCGTCGAAACCGGTTGCGCAGACGATAGATGGGGGAGGGGGCCGGGCCGAGGATCTCGACACGGATCTTCAGCTCAGACTTGAGTCGCGCCAGTGTCCGCGCAGTCGCGTCGGCCTGTGCGGAAACCGCCTGTTCCGACAGTCCCGATATGGCAAATGCCGCCAGAAAAGCGAACGGAGGATAGCCGGCTTCCCGGCGAAATTCCAGCTCCTGCCGGTAAAAACCGGCCGCATCATGCCCGGCGGCAGAGCGGATCGCATAATGGTCCGGGTCAAGCGCCTGCACAACCACCCTTCCCGGGTTTTCCCCGCGGCCGGCCCGCCCGATGACCTGCGACAGCAGCTGAAAGGTGCGCTCCGCGGCACGGAAATCGGGCATTCCCAGGCTCGCTTCGGCATTTACCACCCCGACCAGCGTTACTTCGGGGAAGTCATGCCCTTTGGCAATCATCTGGGTGCCGACCAGTATATCGGCACTCCCGTCGTTCATCCGTGACAGCAGGCGCCCGTGGCTCCCTTTGCCGGAGGTCGTATCACTGTCCATCCTGAGAATCCGTGCCGCCGGCAGCAGCTCCTTCAGATCATATTCCAGCTTTTCGGTCCCGGCTCCCAGTTCACTGAGCGTTGTTCCGCCGCATGAGGGGCAGGTGCCGGGCGCCGGAACGGCATAGTCGCAGTAATGGCAGAGACTCTGCCCCCGCTGGCGGTGATAGGTCAGGGTGACGGAACAGTTGGGGCAGGTCAGCGGCTTACCGCAGTCCGAGCAGACCAGAAAGGTGGCAAACCCCCGCCGGTTGAGAAAGACGATCGCCTGCCGCCCCTGTTCATACGTTTCAGCCAGGCAGGCCGACAGCGCGGTTGATATGGTCTCTTTGCTCCCTTTCATCGCCACCAGTTCGACGAGCGGCATCGGGCGGCCTTCGACCCGCTCCGGCAGCTCAAGCAGCGTCAGGCGCCCCAGATCGGCGGCATGGATGCTGGTCACCGATGGCGTTGCCGAACCGAGTACAACGGCGGCTCCCGCCATCCTTCCCCGCACCAGCGCCAGGTCCCGGGCATTGTAGCGCAGGCCGTCCGACTGTTTGAACGACGCTTCATGCTCTTCATCGACGATAATGATGCCGATAGTGTCCAGCGGGGCAAAAACAGCCGAGCGGGCGCCGATAACGATCCGCGCCAGTCCCCGCCGGATGCGGCGCCATTCGTCATAGCGCTCGCCGTCGGATAGCCCGCTGTGCAGGATGGCGATGCCGCCGCCGAAGCGGGCCTGAAAGCGTCCGGTCAGCTGCGGGGTGAGGGCGATTTCGGGGACCAACACCAGCGCATTTTTTCCGAGTTCGAGAGCATGGGAGATCGCCTGGAGATAGACCTCGGTTTTGCCGCTCCCGGTTACGCCATAGAGCAGATACGGAGTGAACTGCTGCCGGTCAAGGGTGGCCGTAATAGCGTCCAGAGCGGCTTTCTGATGGGTGTGCAAGCGGCGCGGTTCGTCACGGATCACGGTGCACTCTTTAAAAGGATCACGGTACACTTCGCGCTCTTCTTCCGTGCACAACCCCAGCTCGGTCAGCCGCTTGAGTTGCGGGGTGCAGGCGCCGAAGCGTTTGCGAAGTTCTCCTGCCGAAATGTCGCCCGCCTCCCGAATGACCGCCAGAATTTCAAGCGCCTTGGCGCCGGGCTGCCGGGGTGGATCCTGCAACGGGCCGGGGGTATAAAACTTCTCGCGGCGGGCGGCTTTCCCGCCGGTCAGGGCTCCCTGCTCACCGCCGCTCCCTTTGCGGGTTTGGATATTGATTCCGGCCGGGAGGGCCGTTCGAAAAACTTCACCGAGCGGATGCTGGTAATATGCGGCGGTCCAGCGGAAAAACTCCAGTTCTCCCGGCGTCCAGAGAGATTCTTTGTCCAGTACTTCCAGGATATCTTTCAGACCGGCAAAGCCGGATCCGGCTGCAGCCCCCAGAATGTAACCGGTCAACCTCCGGTTCCCGAACGGCACCAGGGCGCGACGGCCGGTCAGCGCCTCTTCCTGCAGCCGTTCAGGCACACGGTAGTGAAAGGTCTTTTCCAGGTAGAGCGGGATGGCGACTTCGATGATATGCAATTGGTTTGTCATGGGGAGAGCACCTGTCGGGCGCGGGGAGGCATCAGGGGCGTTACCAGTACTTCTTGGGCGGGTCTGTTTTACCGACGATCCTGATTTCAGAGTCGATCACCTTGAACATATCGCCGACCTCGTTGGTCCAGGCATCACCTTCATCCAGAGGCGTCGGCACCTCCCGCCTGCCGAGAAAAACCTCTTCATCGTCGATAAAAGCGAACCAGTCCAGCGATCCGGTCATCCAGATTCGTGTATTCAGTGCCATGATAGTCTATCCTTACGAAAGTCGTTGTTTAAAGTCTTCGTAGCCAAAGCTGCGTATTACCTTCAGCTGTTCCGTTTCGGGTTCAAATGTGCAGATGTGCGGGTGTTGAATGCCGTTGAAGGTGGTGGTCTTGACCATCGTGTAGTGTGACATATCGAGAAAAGCGAGCCTGTCGCCGGGACGGAGCGGCTGTTCAAATGACCAGTCACCGATCACATCTCCCGCAAGACAGGAAGCCCCCCCCAGACGGTAGGTATGGGCCTTCTCGCCCGGATCGAAGCCGTTCCAGATGCCGGGGCGATAGGGCATCTCCAGGATGTCCGGCATATGGCAGGTGGCCGAGACGTCAAGTATGGCGATATCCATGCCGTTATTGACCACGTCAAGCACCTCGGCGACCAGGATGCCGGTGCCGATGGCAACCGCCTCGCCCGGTTCGAGGTAGACCTCCAGATCATACTTTTTCTTGAAGTAGCGGATCAGTTCCACCAGTCCGTCGATGTCGTAGCCGTCGCGGGTGATGTGGTGCCCGCCGCCAAAGTTGATCCATTTCATCCCCGGCAGAAACTCGCCGAATTTTTCCTCGAAGGCCCGTGCGGTCCTCTCCAGCGGTTCAAAGAGCTGTTCGCAGAGGGTGTGGAAATGCAGTCCTTCGACTCCGCTCAGGGAACGCCCCTCGAACTCACGGCGTGGAATGCCGAGGCGCGACTTGGGAGCGCAGGGATCGTAGATCTCGGTATGCCCCTCGGAATGTTCCGGGTTGACCCGCAGGCCGATGGATACCCGTCCGGACTCCTTTTCCCACAACGGGCGGAAACGCTCCAGCTGACCAAAAGAGTTGAACACCAAGTGGTTCGAAACGCCAAGAAGCTCGACAATGTCGCTCTCCTTGAAGGCGGCGGCGAAACT
>JBAVTM010000248.1:0-4199 GCA_049696195.1 Desulfuromonadaceae bacterium
CCTTCAGATAGCGGCCAAGTTCCTCTCTCCGCTCTTCCCGGCCGGGTTCGGGGTTCTCCACTCCCCGCAGGCGCTGGAACAGCTGTGGATCGGCAATCGCCCCCCGCCCCAGCATCAGCCCGGCAGCGCCGGTCTCGCCCAGCACCCGTCCGCCATCGGCAGCGCTCCGGATATCCCCGTTGGCAATCACCGGCAGCCGGGTCTCCTGCATCACCCGGGCGGTCACCCCGTGGTCGGCAACGCCGTCGTACTTCTGGACCACGGTACGGGGATGGAGCACCAGGAAATCCACCCCGCTCGACTCGAAGAGCGGCAGCAGCGACAGGATCTGGTCCGGGTCATCGTACCCGGTCCGGATCTTGACGGAGAAGGAACCGTCGATGGCATCCCGCAGGGCGGGGATGACCTCTCCAAGATCGTCCGGACAGCGGAGCATCCCCCCACCGGTCATGCCGCCCCCCATCCGGCCATAGGGGCACCCCATGTTGAGGTTGATATGTGCCGCACCGGCCCCCTGCGCGACCCGGGCCGCCGAGACCAGCGCCTCCCGCCCATGCCCCACCAACTGCACTACCAGCGGCACACCCTCCTGCTCGGAGGCGATATCCCGCTGGTCGGCAGCGGTGAGATACTCTCCCGCCGGTGCAGTGTTGACGCGCATGAACTCGGTAAAGATGACGTCGGGCCGGACATGTTCGATGAAATAGGCGCGCAAGGCCCGGTTGGTCAGCCCCTGCATCGGCGCCAGCATCAGCGGTGTTGTTCCGGTTTGCCACGGGAGTACCGTCATGTCGTGGTCACCGTTTCCGGCGTTTTCCGAGCGGCGTAGCGGACGGACTTTTTTCCAAGTCCCAGCAGAAATTTTGCCACCGGAATGCACTGAATCCTGCCACCAGCTGTGTCGATTACTTCTTCATAGTCGTTAGTCACAAGTATCGATTCCGCCGCTTCATGCCCTTCCAGCGGTTTTTGGAAACAGACCAGCTCCCGATCCGGTATGCTGGTCACTGATACATCTTCATACCAGACTTGAATCCGCTTGGTGATCTTCATCCCCTCCTTGACCACAAAGTCAGTATCGCTGCCGTTGGCGTAATAGTAGACTTCCTCATGAAGCCGCTTCAGGTGGCAGTAGACCACGTTTTCCACCAGCCAGCCCATGTCTTCGGAAAATGCGAAGGCGATCCGGTTGCGCAGCCCTGTATCGATGGCATACGGCTTGAACCCGGCCCGCATGCTGCTCTTGAGCGAATAGGAGAACATCTGCAGCTGAAACAGCAGATAGCTTTCCATAATGGCCGATACGTAATTTTCGGTCTTGTCCTGGGAGATGGTGAAGTTGTTCTTCAGCTTGGTGATGCTGGTCAGTTTGGCGACGTTGGTGAGCAGATACACGGCCAGATTGCGCAGGTTGGACACATCCCTGATCTCATAGCGGGTAACGATGTCCCGGTACAGCAGATCCTCGAAATAGTTCTTGAGCAGGAGTTCTTTATCATCTGTTGATTCTCTCAGCACCACTTCCGGGAATCCGCCGTATTTCAGGTAATCACTGAACGATTTTCTGACAGTTGCTTTTCGGGCCGTATAGTCAAGTTCGGTCCCGACTTCCACATTGCCGAAGCGCAGAAATTCCTGAAACGAAAGCGGGTAGACTTCAAACGATACATGCCTGCCTGTCAGCTTGGTGCCGATCTCGCGGGAGAGCATCTGTGACGATGAGCCGGTGACGAATATCTTGATATCCTCTGTTTCACTGCGCCCCCGAACCCAGCTCTCCCAGCCGGGTACATTCTGCACTTCATCCATGAAGAGCCAGCATTTTCCTTCCGGCTGCACCCGATCACGGTAGGTTCGATATATCTGTTCCAGCAGTTCCACCGAGTATTCGGAGGAGAACAGCGGCTCTTCCAGGTTGACCCGCAGGATAGAGGTCGGCGGCACATTACGGGCAAGCAGCTCCCGAATCACCTGCGCCATAAGGGTTGACTTGCCGCAGCGACGCACCCCTTTGAGGACAACGACTTCCCTGGAGTCGAGCTGCCCGAGACAGCTGGGGAGAAGATCCCTCTTGATACCGGCATCGATGTCGCCGGTGGTCCAATAGCGATTATAGGAGGAGAGGATTTCGAAGAGTTTGGTCGTTTGCATAACGTACCACCGATATACTTGACGTTTTAAGCTATATTATAACCGGTATATCGGTGAGTCAAGCGTTTCTCGAAATTTACAAGCTTGGAATAGCAAAGGCGGCCGAAGGGCCGCCTTGTTCGCCACTAGTTTATGATTATGGTTCTTAACCGTCACTGTCACGCTCACCATCCTCCGCCCCATCAACCATCTCCACCCAGAACGTGCTGCCGCCACCAGGCGTTTCCTCTACCCATGCCCGGCCGGAAAACAACCGCGCAATCTTCTGCACCGTGGCCAGTCCGATGCCGGTCCCTTCCGTATCCTTGCCGGCTGTGCCGCGATAGAAGACGTCAAAGACACAGTCTCGTTCCTCGGCCGGTATGCCAAAACCGTGATCGCGAACAAAGAGACGTGCTGCTTCCCCACGCCGCTCCCCCCCCACCTCTACAACGCCCCCTGACGTGCATCCGTACCGCAGCGCATTGCCGATCAGATTATCGAAGATCTGCACCACCAGGGTTCTCGGCACGTACAGGAATGGAAGGCTGCCGACCTCCACCGACGCTCCGTCCCACCTGTTTTGCAGGACCAGGCCGCGGACCACCTCACGGACGATCTCTCCTGTGTCAAGGGGCTCGCTCGGCTGCTCTACCTGGCCCACCTTGGCCAGGGTGAGCAGATCCTCCATCAGCTCCACCATTCGAGACCCAGAGGAGCTTATTTCGGACAGGTAGCTCAGTTCCTGCTCGTTCAGTCTGTCACAACACTGTTCAGCGAGAAAATCGGCGTAACCGATAATGGGGGTCAGGGGAGAGCGCAGATCATGGCTGACCGTATAGACGAAGGCTTCCAGTTCCCGGTGGGCAATCTTCAAGGCTTCTTCTGCCTCTTTTCGCTCGGTGATGTCCTGAACCAGGCCGATGCAGTAGCCTGGGAGATTTTCCCGGTCGAGGAGGCAGGCTACCGACGCGTGTCCCCAGACGGTCCGGCCGTCGAGGGTCAGGTACCGTTTCTCATAGTGGACGCTCTCCTCCTGCCCGGAGAAGAGTGACTGATAATTTTTCAGGGTGCGTTCCCGGTCATCCGGATGGGTCACGTTGGCGATCTCCATCCGTACCAGCTCCTCTTCTGTGAAGCCGGTAAAACTGCAGAAGGCGGGATTGGCCTGGAATATCCCTCCATCCGGCCGCATCAGGACCATGCCGGCAGCCGCGGTCTCGAAGACGGAGCGGAAACGCTCCTCGCTTAGCCGCAGTTGTGCCTCCCGGCGATGTACCACACGGAGATAATGCCAGACCAGCCAATAGAGCAGAAGGGACGAAACCAGGACAAAGAGCCAACCCTTGACGGTTTGCAGTCGACTGAGCTGGCCGGCATCCTGAACAACGAGTAGCAGGAGTCTGTCGGAGAGGAGTATCCAGCTCCCAGCCGCAAGGCAGTAACAGAGCGCAACCTTGAGCGGTGCCAGATGGTCGCGGGACGGGGGTGGGAGTCCTGTGGGGATCGTGCTCATGCCGGCCTCCTCGGGGGGGGATCTGGTGGCAAAACGTGACAATGCCAGTATATCACATGCCGTGGAGTGGACAAGGTGAGGTCCGGCCTTCCCTTGGCTGCTGCAAAATCCCTCCAGCATTACCATCAAAACTGCCAAGTACATATGTATGGGATCGGCGTATCCCGTGACCGGCCGTCAGATCGGGTTTTCTGAGCTGCCAGATATCTTTTGATACGAGCCTCCTCTGCAGATCGGTATTCTGCGACGCGTTCTTGCACAGCCTCTTCGAGTGCGTGCCGGAGTGCTGCGGAATCGAGGTCCTTACAGTAAGCGGGCGTTCCGGCCTGCTGACGCCAGGAGCTGTCCAGATTGCCGCCATCGACCGGGTCGAAACCAAGGTCGTCGATCAGACCAAGCAGTGTTGCCTTGCCAGCCGATGAATCTCCAAAGACAGAGAGCGCAATCCGGCCCGGCTCCCCTTGCGGCGCCCCCTTCTCAAGCAGGCTCCTGGCGAAGATGGTATTGAACGCCTTGATCACGGGACGTCCGATCTGCTGCGCGACCCACCGGC
>JBAVTM010000249.1:0-4075 GCA_049696195.1 Desulfuromonadaceae bacterium
TATCACGACACTCGCCGTTACATGTGCAATTCTCATCTGGGGAACAGCAGTCCTGGCCGCCTCGAAATCGGTCATTCTGGCTACCACCACCAGCACCCAGGATTCGGGGCTGCTGGATGTCCTTGTACCGCTGTTCGAGAAGGAAAGCGGCTTTCAGGTCAAGACCATTTCGGTCGGTTCCGGCCAGGCGATGAAGATGGGGGAAAAGGGAGAGGCCGATGTATTGCTGGTGCATTCTCCCGATGCCGAGAAGAAATTCATGGCTGAAGGTTTCGGCGTCAGCCGCCGCCTGGTGATGCACAACGACTTCATCATCGTCGGTCCGGCTGCCGACCCGGCCAAGATAAAAGGGATCAAAGCCGCCGACGCCCTGAAACGCATCGCCCAGTCCGGCGCGATTTTCGTCTCCCGCGGTGACAACTCCGGCACCCACGCCAAGGAGAAAGGGCTCTGGAAAGCGGCGGCAATCAATCCGGAGGGGCAGAAATGGTTCCAGCAGACCGGCCTCGGGATGGGGCAGACCCTGAACGTGGCTGCAGAAAAGAAGGGGTATACATTGACGGACCGTGCCACCTACCTGTCGCTGAAGAAGGGGCTTGGACTTGAAATTATTGTGGAGGGTGACAGCAAGCTGCTCAATATCTACCACGTGATCGAGCTCAATACGGTCAAGTGGCCCAAGGTGAATGCTCAAGGGGGTAAGGCCTTTGCAGACTTCATGGTCGCGAAGAAGACCCAGGAGATCATCGGCCGCTTCGGTGTCGATAAGTTCGGAGCTCCTCTCTTCTTTCCCGATGCCGGCAGGAAACCGGCTGAGCTGGGACTGTAATGGCTGGCTCCCCACTAATCTACAGCTTCAAGTAAAGACATTTATCCAGCATTTATACAAACGGCCCGCCTCAGCGGGCCGTTTGTATTTTCAATTCCGGAATTTTGCCGGCAAAACATTCGTGAAGGAAGCGACGGCAAATTCAACGGCCCATGATATAATATAAAAAGAATTCTTCACGTTTAATCCGAAGGGGGATCAGTGTCATGGGAGAGGGTGAGTTTACGTTACGGAAATTCGTTGCCCCGGAGTTTGTCTTCGGAATCGATGCCCGCAAGCTGGCCGGCAGATATGCGAAGAACTACGGCGCCCGCAAGGTGCTGCTTGTCACGGACCCGGGAATAATGGCGGCGGGCTGGACGGACGAGGTGTTGGCATATTTGACGGAGGCCGGCCTGGAACATGCCATCTATTCTTCGGTCACCAGCAATCCCAAGGCGGATGAAGTCATGGTCGGCGCGGAGGTCTATCAACGGGAAGGGTGCAACGCCATCGTTGCGGTCGGGGGTGGAAGCCCCATTGACTGTGCCAAGGGGATCGGTATCGTCTGCACCAATAAAAAGGACATCCTCGAGTTCGAAGGGGTGGACAGGGTGGAACTCTCCACCCCTCCCTTGATCTGTGTCCCTACCACGGCCGGCTCTTCCGCGGACGTCTCCCAGTTTGCCATCATTACGGACGAACGGCGGAGGGTCAAGATTGCCATTATCAGCAAGATGATCGTCCCGGATGTCGCCCTGATCGACCCGGTCACCACGCTGACCATGCCCGCCGATTTGACAGCCTGCACCGGAATAGACGCCTTTTGCCATGGCATTGAGGCCTTCGTCTCCACGGCCCATTCCCCGATCACCGACCTGCATGCCATGCAGGCGATCAGCCTGATCTCCTCGAATCTGCTGCCGACCCTGGAGGCGCCGGACAATATCAACTTCCGGGGCCGAATGATGCTGGCCAGCCTGGATGCCGGGCTGGCGTTCTCCAACACCAGTCTGGGGATGGTACATGCCATGGCGCACAGCCTGGGGGGGATGCTGGACTCCCCCCATGGCGAGTGCAATGCCCTTCTGCTCCCGCATGTCATCGATTTTAATTTCAGTGCGGTACCCGAACGATACAAGCAGATCGGAGAGGCTATGGGCCTGACGACGACCGGGATGTCGCCCGACGAGATCCGTGCGGCCCTGCATTCCCGGATCAAATCCTTGCGGGAGACGGCCGGGATTACCCATACCCTGACTCAGCTGGGCGTCCACAGGGACAACATCCCCGAGCTTGCCGAAAAGGCGCTGCACGACCCCTGCATATTCACCAACCCGCGGCAGCCTAAAAAGCGGGATATTGAGGCGATCTATGAAAAGGCCCTCTGATCCGGATAGTTCCTGGTCCAGCGAGCGGGAAAAGATCATCGGCCTGGGCGAGCACTCCCTGCGCAAGACCTATTATCCCGAACTCCAGCAGAAACTGGATGAACTGGAGCGATTCAGGGCCTTGCTGGACCAGAGCAACGACTTTATATTCCTGTTCCAGGTACCTTCGCTTGCCCTGGTGGACGTTAATGAGTCGGCCTGCCGTCAGCTCGAATGTTCCCGGCAGGAGTGCCTCCTGCTGCCTTTTTATAAATTCATCCCGGAAGAGGCGTTGACCAGGCTCAGCGAACTGGTTACCGTCGGGCTTGAGCAGGGGTGGGACCAGACCACCATAATCACTCAATTTAATAAAAGTTCCGGAGGAAGCCTTCCGGTCGAGATCACCATCCGCCTGGTCACCTTCAACAGGGAGTTGTACGGGGTGGCGGTGGCCCGTGATATTACCGAGCGGAAGCAGGCCGAAAAAACGCTTCTGGAAAATTCCCGGATGCTGCGCGACATGGAACTGGCCCGCCAGATCCAGCTGTCACTCCTGCCGACTGCCCCGCCGGAACTGTCTGGCGTCGTGCTGGCGGGGTGCTGCGTACCGGCTGCCCACGTGGGAGGCGACTATTACGACTATTATCGGCGAGAGGACGGGGCAGTGGACATGGTGATTGCCGATGTCTCCGGGCACAATATCGGGGCGGCCCTGATGATGGTGGCGGCCCGCTCGGCCATTCGCGCCGCGATTCGCATATCATCCGGCACCGGAAAGATTCTGGCATCGCTCAACGACAGCCTCTATGAAGATCTCAATCGGTCCGGTCTCTTTATCACCCTCTTTTATCTCGCCTATAATCCCTTCAACCGGCACCTGCGTTATTCGAACGCCGGTCACGTTCCGCCTCTGCTGGTGCGGGAAGGGGAGGCGACCTGTCGGGAACTGGATGCCGAAGGGCTCATTCTGGGTGTCCGCAATGGCGAGGTGTTCGAAGAGAGGCAGATCCGGATGCAGCCAGGCGACCTGTTGTTGATCTACACCGATGGGGTCACGGAATCCAGCAACTCAAGCGGAGAGATGTTCGGCCGCGAGAGGCTGTGCAGCATCCTCGCCGCGCGACATACGGAATCGCCTCAATCGATCGTGGAGGCGGTGCTCGGTGAAATTGCGGCCTTTGCCGGCACTACGGACAGGGAAGATGATATTACCATGATCGCCATGAAGATCATGTAGGTAGTGGATTCACTCCACCCGGTATGTCACAGCATGGCCGGGTATAGGGACCGCCTCCCCGCAGGGTGAGGCGGTTTTTATTTCCGGTCAGGGAAGGTCTGCACCCGGGAGCAAAAAAAGCTCGTTCCCACTCTGAATGGAAAGAACAGCTGTTATCATTCCTTGGAAGACTGGGGAAATTTTGGACAATCCTACAACTATGATCAAGTATTTCGTTCATTACACCGTGTGGGATTTCGCGACATTGGGTACTATTGCCGCAACATCGACACATTTTGCTGCAGTTTCTGTACGCCCGGGAGCAGTTGGATACGTTTTTCAAGGTGGGAACACAACTACTGCAGGGCCAAACAACAGCTTGATATTGCAGGGCTTACGCCGCTGTCATCATCTGCTGATATACATGAGGAATACAAATTGGGCAAATTACCCGCCCGGGAGAAGTTGGTCCGGCTTTTGCTAACATATCCGACTGACTATTCTCACAGGCTGGTTGTCGCACTATGCGCAGCCTGCAAGGTACCTGCATGAACAAAAAGAAAAAAATGATCCTTTCGCAGGAGACGATGGACGTAGGCTTTGTACGCAAGGTCGAAGCCCTCTCCGGCACCTCTGTGCGTCGTTGTTTCCAGTGCGGCAAATGCTCGGCCGGCTGTCCGA
>JBAVTM010000250.1:0-2303 GCA_049696195.1 Desulfuromonadaceae bacterium
TAGTCGGTTGCCAGATCGCCGACAAAGAGCTTTCGAATATTCAGCGCAGAAAGGATGTCAGCGAGCACTCCCATCTGCAGACCGGCCGTCGAAAGCAGAATTGAAATCCGAATCCGGACTGGTGCCCCTGGAAATCATCTCCGTTGCGCCAGGAAGACGCAAAGTGCGATGAAAGGCGGCTCCAGGGCTCCCCTGAACACAATGGGGAGGCCAGATGCCGCCCTTGCCACATATCCGGACGTCACAGGCACAAACCAGTTGCGTTCCGGTCTTCTCCGAGTATAAAAGAGCTTTTAATTTTCTACATTATTCTGTTAGAAGATAAGATCTTTACCGCACATGGAGATTTCACTGGAAGGAGCGGGCATGAACGCTACTGCTAATCCGCCTTGCCGCAATCATCGCTTTCTGAATATCGTCAAGTTTTCTGTATCGGTGCTGACGATCTGCGCCTGTTTCAGCGCCTGCTCACGGACGGACCAAAAGACTGCCGCCGGTCCACCGGAAAAAGTTACCATTGCGTTTGCTGCCCTCACTGAAACAGCCCTTGCCCAGGTGGCCCAGTTGGGGGGGTATTATCGTGAAGAGGGTCTGGATGTGACCGCAAGACTCCACCCTTACGGGAAACTGGCTCTCAGGGACGTGCTGGAGGGGAGGGCGGATTTTGCCACTGTCGCTGAAACACCTGCCATGCTCGCAATAATGAATGGCGAGAAAATATCCGTAATTGCCACCATTTTCAGATCCCGGAAGAATCATGCAATTATCGCAAGAAAAGATGCGGGCATTCACTTCCCGCAGGACCTCAAGGGGAAGAAGATTGCCGCGACGAAAGGCATTACCTCGGATTTTTTTATGGACGGTTTTTTAGCGGTTCGCGGGATATCAAGAAAGGAGTTGACGGTTGTCAATCTGAAGCCGGAGGAACTTCAGAAAGCCATCGTGAACGGCGAGGTTGCCGCTGTTTCTACGTTTAATCCCTTCTTGTCCCAGACGCAAAAAATACTGGGTGACCGGGGAATTACCTTTTACGACGAAGATATATATACAGCTACTTTCAATGTAGTCGCTACCCAGGAGTTCATCCGCACGAACCCGGACAAAGTCAAAAGAATGCTGCGCGCTCTGCTCAAGGCCGAGAAACTGGTCAGGGATCATCCGGCAGAGGCGCAAAAGATGGTTGCTCAATTTACCGGAATAGCGCCCGGCATTGTCGGTGAGACCTGGGGCATTGGCAGCATCGATCTGACACTGAGCCAGTCGCTCATCCTCTCCCTGGAAGACGAATCACAATGGGCTATCAGAAACGGAATTACCAAGGTACGCAACATCCCGAATTATCTTGATTATATCTATTCAGACGGACTTAAATCGGTCAAACCGGAAGCGGTAATGATACTGCGGTAGGAAAGATACAACCATGCAGATCAAAAAGAAATTACAAATAAATGTCGCCGTTTCGGCAGTAACGGCATTGCTCATCTGCCTCATGTTTCTAATGACGATGCTTCGCATCAGTCAAGCCATGGAAGTGGCGGTAATCGCCGACAAGATCATAATAAAAATATTTGAAAGGGGTGCGTTAAGGGATGATTATCTGCGGACGGGGAGCGAACGGGCGAAAACACAGTGGTTTGACAGGCAGGAACAGATCGGCGAACTGCTGAAATCCGCAGCGGAGAAGTTCAAGGATACTGAGAGAAGAAAGAAAATCGTCGCTGAACTGAGCAGAAATCACGATACGGCCGGTAAACTGTTCTCTGCCATCGTAAAAAATCGGGAAAAAATCGGATCGGTCGCAGATTCCTCGGTGTTCTTTCATGAGGTTGAAAGCATACTGCTCACCCAGTTGAACCTGCGGCAGTATGACGACACGCTGCAGGCGGGCAAATTGCAGGAAGTGGGCTACGAATTAATGTTTACATCGCTCAGAAAGTCGGGCGGAGGGATCGCCGGTGTACTGGCAATAGTAATCGCAGCGTCCCTTGTCAGTTCGTGGACGATGAGCCGGGCCATTACAAAGCGTGTCCGAGGTCTGCGCGACGGTTCCGCGATGATTGGAGGGGGGGACCTCGATCACCGGATCGACATGGAGGGTGATGACGAGTTCGCCGAGATTTCAGGAGCATTCAATGCAATGGCCGCGAAATTGCGCGGCACGTACCATGATCTCGGAAAGGAGATCGAGGAGCACAGGCATACGGAGGAGGCGCTGCGGCAAAAGGAGGAACGACTGCGCCTGGCCATGGCAGCAGCGCGCATGGCCAGCTGGGACTGGAATGTCTCGAGCGGCGACGTAGTCT
>JBAVTM010000251.1:0-7564 GCA_049696195.1 Desulfuromonadaceae bacterium
AAGACGCTGCTGGCGGCGCATCCTTATGAGGAGCCGGCCTTTGATATCTATCCGCTTCAGAATGAGGGGGAAAAACTGGGTCTGGGTCGGGTCGGGCGTTTGCCGGAACTGACGACGCTGGCGGAGTACGCCGGGCGGCTTGGTAAAATTTTGTCAGCACCAGCGCTGCGCTATGTGGGCGACCCCGATGCCAGAATTTCAAAGGTGGCCCTCTGCAGCGGTAGTGGCGCATCTTTGCTGCATGAGGCGGCCCGATCGGGCGCTGACCTGCTGGTGACCGGTGACGTAAAATACCACGAGGCGCGAGATGCCGAAGTGCTTGGTCTGGCCCTGATTGATGCCGGCCATTTCCCCACGGAAATAATCATGGTGAATGAAATAACGGAGCGACTCGGCAGGACACTTGTCAAGGCTGGTTATACTGACTGCCAGGTAATTGCATGCCAAACGGAAACTGATCCGTTTCGAATATAGCCGGAAAAAATCAAAACAAATTTGAAGCAAAGGGGAATCAATTTGAAAAAGAAACTGGACATGCTGGAAGAGTTGCAGGAGGTCGATCAGCTAATCGATACACTTAAGAGTACTCAGGACGGTCTGCAGGCTGAATTGGGTGGAATCAATCAGGGGGTGGATGCCGCCCGGGAAGAGGTGGCACTTCTTGAAGCCAACCTGGCCCAGCTTGAGTCGGAAAAGGGAGAGCTGGAAGCTACCCATGCAGCGGAGCTGGAAAACATCGCCAGATCTGAAACCAACATGAAGGAGATCAAGACCAATAAAGAGTTTCAAGCGGTTGGTCGCGAAATTACAGCTGCCCGGAAGCAGGTAACCGATATTGAAGAACAACTGCTGCAGAAGATCAGCCAGATCGAAGAGCTTTCCGCTGATCTTGCGGTAAAAAAGAGCCGATGTGATGAACTTGCCGAGAACTCAGCTCAGCGGGCCGTGGCAAAGCAGGCTGAAATTGATAAGATTCAATCGGATATTGATGCTGATATCGTCCGCCGGGAAAATGTGGCCAAAGGGTTGCCTGCCAGCCTGGTGAAAAAATTTACAATTCTTCGCGAACAACGCCGCGGGCAAGCCCTTGCCTTTGCCCGGGATGGCTATTGCATGGGGTGCAATATGCACCTGCCACCGCAGCTGTATAACAATCTGTACAAATACGAGGAGTTGCTGGCCTGTCCTCATTGCCAGCGGATCCTGATCCTCAAATTGCAGGAGCAGTAAGGCAGCACTCGGTTTCGGTCTGGCAGAATACTCCCGAGGAGCATTCTGCCAGACCAATAATTTGGTTGAAGTAGTCCAGATGGTCGCTGCCGGTTTGTCCGGTGGAGGAAAGTCCGGGCTCCATAGGGCGTGACGCTGGATAACGTCCAGCGGGGGTGACCCCAGGGAAAAGTGCCACAGAGAGAAGTCCGCCTGCCTCGGCAGGTAAGGGTGAAAGGGTGAGGTAAGAGCTCACCGGGTCTGGCGGTGACGTCAGATGCCAGGTAAACCCCGTCAGGAGCAAGACCAAATAGGGGGGCGTTAAGGGTGGCCCGCCCGTGCCTCCGGGTTGGTTGCTTGAGGGTGTCGGTAACGGCATACCCAGATGAATGACCATTGCCCGGGAAGGGGAAACCCGACTCGGGAACAGAACCCGGCTTACGGACTGCTTCAACCAATTTTTTAAACAGCTGGAACGGAAGAGTAAAACTGGAAATACGTAGACGATACGGAAGTTGTCACCCAGATTGATTTCGGCGCACAGGAGCAGGATCTGCGGTAAGGTACCCGACTTCGGGCCTGACTGGCGCGCCGTTGGGAACTCCACTGCTGCCATGGGCGGAGAAACAGCGATAAATCCAAAGCAAAGACGAAAAGGCACAGATAATGGCGACTATTCATGACCTCGTACTTATACACGTAGACAATAAACCGGGCTTCTACGCCCGTGTCGAGGAGATACTTCCCGACGTCAAGCCCGGCTGGTGGCAGGTCAAATTACTGGTGCTTACCTTTCCGCTGCAGGTTTTTACCTGGATTCTGGACGATCTCCAGATTGAAGGAGCCGATTTCACCATGGGTGGCACGCCGCTCCGTCTGGAGGATCTGGTTTCTCCGGTCGAGCTGGAGCGGGTTGAGAAGGAACAGGCCGAGAAGGAACGCGTGCAGAAGGTACGCCGGGAGGGTGGGGCCCCCAAGGTGATTTCACTGCAGGATCGCCGTAAAAAATAAGATCGCTTCACTGCACAAAACAGAAAGAGGGCCCTTCCGACAATCGGAAGGGCCCTCTGTTTGTTACAACCGCTCTGCTCTGTTTATTCGCAGCTGAACACCGCTTCTATGCGGCGGTTTTTCGCCTTGCCGGAAGCCGATTTGTTGGATGCAACCGGCTTGGTTGGTCCGAACCCCTTGGCAGTAATACGGCTGCCATCGATCCCGAACTTATCGATAATGTAGCTCCGTACGTTTTCAGCACGTTTCTGAGACAGTTTCATGTTTGCGGCCTTGCTCCCGGTGGAGTCGGTATGCCCGTCAATGGTTCCTTTTGAATTGGGAAACTCTTTCAGGAAATTGCCAACAGTGTCAAGTTCCTTGTAATATTCAGTCTTGACGACTGCTTTGTTGGCGTCAAATGTAATAGCGATAACAGCCGGCTTGTCGCAGAACCGCTTGGCGGCTTCCACAGGACATCCCTTCGCATCAACCGTTATACCTGCGGATGTTCCGGGGCATTTGTCAAGGTAGTCAGGCACGCCGTCCTTGTCGGTGTCAACCGGACAGCCGCTGCCGTCAACCGCGGCACCTGCCGGTGTATCCGGGCACTTGTCAAGGTAGTCAGCTACTCCGTCCTTATCACTGTCAACCGGGCAACCGTTGCTGTCAACCGCTACTCCTGCCGGCGTTCCGGGACATTTATCGAGCGTATCAATGACTCCGTCACCATCGGAATCTGCGGGGGGAATTACAACTGGCGCGACAACTACTGGTTCTGGTACCGGAGCAGCTACTACTTTAACCGGCTCCGGGGGAGGCGTTGGCGCTACGGCCTTTGCTACCGGGGCAACTGCACCAAACTGGAAATATGCTCCCAGTGTAAATTCAAGATCATTGTATTTTGCACCGCTGAAGCCGTAATGGATATGGCGGACGTCGCCACGAACGGCAATGTCATCTGTCATAAAATACTTGGCGCCTACCCCGTAATCGAATGCGCCGTGGGTTTTGTTACCACTGTTCTCGAGCCCCTTGCTATCAAACGTGACTCCGGAATAGCCGGCTGCCACATACGGCACAAAAGAATTGTTCGGGAAAAAGTGGTAGAGCGCCTGTCCGCCGTAACGGTGCATAGAAAGATTTTTTATAGGCCCGAATTTACCATCTGTGGGAGTGGTGTAATCATACAGGACCTCGATTCCGAGATGCTTGGTAAAGTTGTATCCGCCCCGGATTCCCAGCACCATTGTGGGATCAAGCACCGTGTTGCCATCAAAAAGATAGCCGCCGACCAATGGGGTTACCGAAAAGCTTCCCTCCTTAACCGCCCCAAAAGCGGCAGTTGTGGATACAATCAGCGCCGCAGCCAGAGTGCAGATCATTTTTTTTCTCATACACGTTCCTCCGTCGATAGAATTTAGATGCAGTATTAATACCGCTATTGCTCTTGTATGGACAAGCTGAAATCCAATGTTAATTTTTTATTAATGGCAACCATACCATATTTTACGAACGATGCAAGCGGTAGGGGGTAAAATCTTGCAATTTATTTCAGGCTGCATTACTCTTCCTGTATGTGCTTTCGGCACATAAACAGCATACAAGCCGTACATCAAGGAGGATCCACCATGTTTTTCCCGCAGTTCCGTGCCCGCAGAATCAGGGGGAGTGAAACCTTTCGCCGGATGGTTCGCGAGACATCCCTGTCAGTCAACGACCTTATATATCCGATGTTTTCTGCTTTCGGCAGCGGGATCAAAAAAGAAATATCTTCGATGCCGGGCATCTACCAGCAATCAATCGAGAATATAGTCGCCGAGGCCAAAGAGGTCCGGGATCTGGGGATCCCGGCGGTGTTGCTGTTCGGCATTCCCGAGACCAAAGATGCGGTCGGCAGTGACGCCTATTCCGATACCGGCATCATCCAGGAAACGATTCGGGCGCTGAAAAAGGAGGTGCCGGGGTTGGCGGTTGTCACCGATGTCTGCATGTGTGAATATACCGACCACGGGCACTGCGGGATCATCAAGAACGGTGATGTTGATAATGACTCGACATTGGAGCTGCTGGCGCGCGAAGCGCTCTCACATGTGCAGGCGGGTGCTGATATGGTGGCTCCGTCCGATATGATGGACGGGCGGGTGGGCGCCATCCGCGAAATACTTGATGAGCACGGTTTTGATGCGATCCCGATCATGAGCTACGCGGTCAAGTACGCTTCCGGCTACTACGGCCCATTCCGGGAAGCGGCGGAATCGACGCCGCAGTTCGGGGATCGCCGCAGCTACCAGATGGATCCGGGCAACCGCCGTGAAGCGCTCCGTGAGGCCGCTTCGGATATTGAGGAGGGCGCCGACATCATCATGGTGAAGCCCGGATTGCCGTACCTCGATATCCTGCGCGACCTGCGCAACGAGTTTGATCTGCCGCTTGCGGTCTACAATGTCTCGGGAGAGTACAGCATGATCAAGGGGGCTGCCGAGCGGGGGTGGATAGAAGAGGAACGGGTCGTACTGGAAACGATGACTGCCTTCAAGCGGGCCGGGGCGGATATTATCATTACCTATCATGCCAAAGATGTCGCGAAATGGCTTGCCAGATAAGGAAGAATTCTCAGGGGGATGCCCCCCGCATGTTATTGTTTCATGGTTTGTAACGGCGGCCTGTCCAGATAGCGGGGCAGGCCGCCGCGCACTTCGACGATCGGCCCGTCTTCCAATTCCTCTGCCTCACCGCTGTCTTCCCCATACTCTGCTTCCCCCGCCGCCCAAGCATACAGCCTTTGCGAATCCAGCAGAACCGGTTGTTGAGGGGTGCCAAACACCCGTTTCTGCATCTTTTCGTCAAACAGGCCAATGCAGCCGTGTGATGCCGGTCGGCCGGGCAGATCGCGGGCATGCAGCCAGTACGAGACGTTATCGGTTCCGATGTGGAAGCGGAGGGCGTTATCCATCGGGTACTGCTCTTCGTCATCGGCTGTTTTATAGAGTGACGAGGTGTGATTGAGATGCCGGGTGGATATTCGAAACAGGCCGGTGGGGGTTTCGGTAGTCTCTTTGCCGGTTGCCGCCGGCGTCGAAAATCTCAATTTGCCATATTCGTAGGCGCCAAGCCATTGTTCGGTTATATCGACCAGTATATACTTCTCGTGGCGGGCGGCCGGCTGATAAAGGTGCGGCAGTGGCGTATAGGTGCGAATATCCGCCATGTTGTCGGGTACCTTGATTGTCATGCCGGGATAGACATGGCGGCGGTCAATCCGGTTGAAGCGTGCTACCTGAATCCACTCCGCTCCAAAGAGTGATTCGAGCGATTGCTGCGGCTCTATAAACTGGGGATGCCATCTGATGTTTTTGAGGCTCGGATACTCTACCCGCGAGAGGTCCTCCCTCCCCTTATCCTCCGGTGATGCGGCCGGATCCCCGGTCTGGGACGGTGTCCGGAGTATCGAGAAGCCGACAAGGACGGCGGTAAGGAGGGTTATCAGAACTATTTTGTGCGAAAGCCGCATACGGCTGTAGCGCATACAGTAAGTATCCTTGCAAATGAAGATGATAAACGAGCATCATAATCATTTGTCAGTCACTATTCAATAGTTGTCATCATACCGGTTGAAATTTCTGGCATCAAAACGGAACAGATGTTAAATTGCCGCACGTAGTGCAATTCATGTCACCATGGAGAAGCCGCTTGGAAGAGCCGAATCGGAAACCCACATACAACCAGTTTGCCAGTGACAACTATGCCGGCATCTGCCCGGAGGCGTGGCAGGCCATGCAAACTGCCAACGTCGGGTTTGTTTCGTCGTATGGCGATGACCTCTGGACGGAGCGAGCCTGTGAACAACTGCGCCAGGTCTTTGAGACGGAGTGCCAGGTGTTCTTCGTTTTTAACGGCACCGCGGCGAATTCACTGGCATTGGCGTCCCTGTGCCGCTCGTACCATAGTGTGATCTGTCATGATCTGGCCCATGTCGAGACAGACGAGTGCGGAGCGCCGGAGTTCTTCTCAAACGGCACCAAGCTGCTGCATGTGAACGGTCCCGGTGGTAAGTTCGATCTGGCTGAAGTCGAGCGCGCCATCACCCGCCGCAGTGATATCCATTATCCTCGCCCGAAGGTCTTGAGCCTGACTCAGGCGACTGAAGTCGGCACGGTGTACACGCCGGATGAGATCAGGGCTGCCAGTGAACTGGCTCGGCGATATGGCATGCGGGTACAGATGGACGGTGCCCGTTTCGCCAACGCCGTTGTTTCACTGGATGTCGCTCCTGCCGAGATGACCTGGCGGGCGGGGGTGGATGTACTCTGTCTGGGAGGGGCGAAAAACGGTATGGCGGTCGGTGAGGCGGTGGTCTTCTTTGACCGTGAACTGGCCCACGAATTTGACTATCGGTGCAAACAGGCCGGACAGCTGGCGTCCAAGATGCGCTTTATTTCGGCTCCCTGGATCGGGATGCTCGAAGGTGGCGCCTGGCTTAAAAACGCCCGTCACGCCAACGGCTGCGCGGCATTGCTGGAAAAGCATCTGGCCGCTATCGATGGCGTTCGCCTTATGTATCCGCGGCAGGCCAACTCCGTGTTTGTTGAGATGCCGGAAGCGGTTGCAACTGCTCTTCGCTCCGCAGGCTGGCACTTCTATTCATTTATCGGATCAGGTGGTGCGCGTTTCATGTGTTCGTGGCAGACAACGGAACGCGACGTGCTTCAGTTGGTTGATGCGGTACAGAAGGCCGCTTCTCCGGCTGAGTGACACCAGGAGGTGTTGTGTGATCAAAACAGCAACGTTCGAGGCTTTGCTGAGTGATGTGGTGGCGGATGGCCAGGGCGGATATCATTTTACTCTGGAAGGGAAGTCCTATCATCTGCTGGATAGGGATGAAGTGCGAAAAATTGCGGAAGCGCACGGTTACATAATTATTTACTGATCTTAAGGGACTGCCGTCTGAATAAGGTTCATTCTCATTTCGAGGGAATGGGCCTTTCTTTTTGCCTGTTTGGATATGCCGCGTTCATGCAAAATCAGGGAACTGTCGTTGTGGCTTGTTGGTATGACAACTTTTGATTTCACCTAAATAAATAAGTGAGAAAATATTGACTTGCTTTTTGTACATCATTTGTGTAGAGAATGGCATAAGTGACGCAACGAAAGGGAGTTTTTTGAATCTTTAACGGCGTTTCATGTCTCTCGACGCATTTACGGAAACTTTATTTAAACTAAACGGATGTTCACGTGAAAAAGAAAAAAATGATCCTTTCGCAGGAGACGATGGACGTAGGCTTTGTACGCAAGGTCGAAGCCCTCTCCGGCACCTCTGTGCGTCGTTGTTTCCAGTGCGGCAAATGCTCGGCCGGCTGTCCGA
>JBAVTM010000252.1:0-3388 GCA_049696195.1 Desulfuromonadaceae bacterium
AGGGAAATCCTCCAGAACGAACTTATCAGGATCTGGGAGGGAACCGATACAACGGTTATTTTTGTCACGCACAGTATCGACGAAGCGGTGTTTCTGGCGGACAGGGTTGCGGTTGTTACCGCGCGTCCCGGCAAGGTCAAGGATATCATCGAGATCGATCTGCCGAGGCCGAGGGACGGAGAAGTGCGCTCCAGCAGTGAATTCGCCGCCAATCGCCACAAGGTCTGGGACGCGCTCAAGGCCGAAGTGAACAAGGCGCAGCAGGATTGGAAACTCGCACCGGCTTTTGCCGGGTAACCGATAATACAAGTAAAGGAGAATTGCCATGTCAGAAGAGCTGGTAGCAACGTCCGGGGTCAGGCTGAAAACCCAGGCTGTTGATTTTGGCGGTTATGTCAAACGGTTTGAACATCTTTTCGAAGGTTTGAACAAATGGTCGCAGGGGATTCCGCTGGTGCTGGTTTTTTTCGCGGTATGGGAAGCGCTGCCGCGCCTGGGCCTTATCGACCCGCTGTTTCTGCCCGCTTTCTCCACGACGATCAAGACGCTGTTTGACCTAACCGTGTCGGGAAAACTGCAGCTGCATGTGCTTGTCAGCCTGCAACGGTCACTGGTCGGGTTCGGGTTGGCGGTTCTGATCGCTGTCCCTCTCGGTTTTCTGATGGGATGGTACAACAAGTTTGAACGCTATACCGACCTGCTGATGCAGAGTCTGAGGAATACCTCCACCTTTGCCCTGCTCCCGATTTTTCTCCTGTTGCTGGGTCTTGGCGAGGCGTCCAAGATTGCGATCATCTTCTACGGCGCCAGCTGGCAGCTTCTGATGAACACGATTACCGGAGTCAAGAGCGTTGACCCGATCTATATCAAGGCGGCCAAGTCGATGGGAGTATCCGACCGGGATCTGTTCCGGAAGATCATTCTTCCCGCCAGCATTCCTTCCATCGTCGTCGGCGCCCGAATGGGGGCGAAGATTTCCCTGATGGTGGTCATCGCCGCCGAAATGATCGGGGCCAAAACCGGTCTCGGCTTCTTCATCCAGAACGCCCAGTTCAATTTCATGATCCCGGAGATGTATGCCGGGATTCTGACCCTGGCCATACTGGGACTGGCGATCAATTATCTGCTGGTCTGGTTTGAAAAGAAGGCCACGTACTGGAAGGGTGAAGCGGGCAGCGGGATTATCGGGTGAAAAACGGAGGCTGGAACTGATGAATAAGATCAAGGTAGTGGCCATAGCGGTCATCGTCGCAGCAATCGCAGGGGCAGGGTGGTTCGTCGCCAAAAATGCCAAACCGAAGAGCGCCGGGGTTGCGATCCGGGTGTTCGAGTCCACCTCTCCCAACCAGTGGGATCTGGTGAAGAAACTGACCGGCAGGGACATTCTTGCAGAGGAAAAGGTGACGCTTGACCCGGTTCCAAGTGTAGCCGGCGGCACCGGCGGCACGGTGGCACTTCAGGCGCTCCTGGCTAAAAACGTCGATACCGCCGGTTCTGCCTGGCCGGCCTGGGTAAATATCATCGCCGGCGGCGGCAAGATCAAGGCTCTGCTCGGCACGACCGTGTCGACAAAGGATAACAAGAGCGGCAAGAGCGGTCTGCTGGTTCTTGAGGACAGCAGCATCAAAACAATCAAGGATCTCCCCGGTAAAAGGATCGCGGTCAACGTGCTCGGAGCCGAGGCTGATTATGTCATCCGCCAGTACCTCAAAAAGAACGGCCTTTCGATTTCTCAGGTAGAGCTGGTTGTCGTCCCGTCTGAAAATCAGGAGCAGATGCTGCGGAGCAAGCAGGTGGATGCGGTGGCCTGGACGAGCAACGGCGGCCCCTATTTTGACATGACGGTTGAAAATGGCGGGGTGCGTGAAGTTCCCGGTACCAGGAACTTCGAGACCAAGGGAGAAACGGTACTCTTCGGCATCGGTTTCAGGAATGAATTCATCGAAAAACATCCTGAAGCGGTCAGAAAATATATCCGGGCGTACGACATATCCCGCCGCATAGTTTACGACGAGTTTAAGAAAGATCCCGAGCGGGTACGAAAGGCGTACGCGGACATCTCTGTGGAGAAGGGGAGCAATCCGCGCATGGCCAGGTATTACCAGGCTACCAGCTGGACGCCGGAGTTCCCGGTCATCGCCGACAAGGATATCCAGTGGTGGATTGATCGCTTTATCGAGGATGGCAAACTGAAGCCGGGGCAGATAAAGCCTTCCGATGTTTATACCAATGAGTTTAACCCGTTGTATAAGCAACAGTAAAATGAAAGCAGCCGACTGGTCATCGATTCCATCGGATCGCCGCCACGCCATGCGCTCGGCTATTTTTGCACAATGCTTCGGCATGCTTAGCCAGCAGATGCTGTCAGGTGGTATTTTGCTGCTCTATCTTAACTCAATGGGTGTGAAGCCTGCGCTCATACTTCTGGTGCTGAATTTTACGCCATTTCTCTCATCATTTTTATCTCTTCCCGTTGCATGGGGTGCGGATTGTGTGGGGATTAAACGCTTTGGGACGTGGGGCAATTTTTTGATGATTGTTGGCGTAAGTTTCATTGCCGGTGCTGCGTCTCTGCGAGGTGCGGCACCTGGCCTTGTTCTCCCGACAATTCTTGTTGGCCTGGTGATACACATGGTTGGCGCGGCTTTTTTTAATACGGGATGGTTTTCGCTGCTTTCTCATATTGTCCCAACTGAACTTACGGGCCGCTTTTTTGGAGTCATGCGTTTTTCATGGCAGCTCATTTCGCTTTCTTTTTTTGTCTTCTCCGCATTCCTGTTTTCAGCCAGGACACCGCTATGGATTTATCAATGGGTGTTGTGCCTGGGTGCCCTGTCTGTCGCTTGTCGCTTCCTGTTTTACAGGGATATCCCCGCTGTTCCTGCCTCGGAAAGCAAGCCTCTGAATCTGATAAAATCAGTTCAATCTGCACTGAAGCTGCCCGGATTTGCACCGTATCTTGCCTATCTACTCTTGTTGGTCTGCGTGACCGGCAACAGCCAGGACATGTTGCGGCTGTCGGCGATTCGCGGCTGCGGGCTTGGCGACAACCAGATACTGTTTCTTACCGTGGGGAGCATGCTTGGCTCTTTAACCGGGTTCAAGTTCGCGGGGCGCTTTATAGACCGTCTCGGGCCGCGCAGGGTGTTTCTTCTCTGTCATGTCGGTTTTGCTTTGGCACTGCTTTCTTTTCCCGCTCGGTTTCTGTTTCACCTGCCGCCATTGGCCGCGGGTATATTCACGTCAATGATTCTGGGCTTAATCTCGTCAACCCTCGGCCTGACGACTACGTCGCAATCTTTTCAGATATGCAGGGGATCCCAGCGCACCATCGCCTATGCCCTGGTATCCGCTACGCAGTCCATGGGTTCCGGATTGTCGGGATTCG
>JBAVTM010000253.1:0-3676 GCA_049696195.1 Desulfuromonadaceae bacterium
CTGGCGGCGGAAATGGTTGCGCCGGACAGGCCGGTGCCGTGTCGGGTGAACCGCATCAACTTCAACCAGCCGGTGCTGATGGGGGACCAGCTGAAATTCACCGCACGGGTGGTCTACACCGGCAAAACGACGATTACCGTACAGAGCGACATCGAGCGTTTCAGCCGTCCGGACGGCAACAAGTCCCTTTCAAACTCCTGCCTGTTTACGTTCCGCAACGTCGGCAGCGACATGACCCCCCAACCGGTACCGTTTATCTACCCGGTAACGTATGCCGAGGATGCACGCTTTTTGAACGCCTACCGGCAGCGGCTGGATTGACCCTGTAAAGACGTTCCGCGGAAAAACTGTTTTTGTTTAGGTTAAAGAGGAACCATTCTTCCTTCTCACCGCGTTCCGGAGCAGACGATTTATGAACATTCTCGCCATAGACACCTCCACATCCCTCGCCGGTATCGCCATCGCCGTTGACGAACAGATCGTTGCCGAATCGCTGCTGAACACCAATCGCACGCTTTCCGCCCGCCTCGTGCCCGAGATTGAGCGTCTCCTGGCAACCGCAGGGCTGGCAATTGCCGATATCGACCTCTTCGCCTCGACGGTCGGCCCCGGCTCGTTCACCGGCGTACGCGGCGGCGTCGCGACGATTCAGGGCCTGGCACTGGCGACCGGCAAACCATGTGCGGGATACTCCTCCCTTGCGATGCTGGCGATGAACTTTTCTCTCTCAACTATCCCGGTCTGCCCGCTGCTTGACGCCCGCAAAAGCGAAGTGTATGCAGCTCTCTATGACTGCTCGGCCGCTATCCCCTCCCCCCGCATCAACGATTGCGTCCTCCTCCCCGCTGCGTTTCTTGACCAGATCGCCGCATCGACCGGAGAGCCGGTCATCTTCGTCGGAGAGGGTGCAGTGCGCTATCACGATCAGATCGCCGAACGGCTGGGTGATCAGGCACTCTTCGCCCCCTACCCGCTCCACTCCTCACATGCCGTTAACGGAACCCTGCTGGCATTGCATGCATTCAAGAACGGGGAGGCGCTTGAGCCGTCCCGGTTGCTGCCGGTCTACCTGCGTGCATCGGATGCAGAACTTATGAAGACAAAGGCCGACCGAAGAGAAACTCTGTCTGCGCTTCCGGAATCTCACTCAAGGCAGGCCGTATGACGAGATCAGCAGTATACTGATTGCAGCAATAGACGAACAGGTTTGTTACTGAAAGATTCCTACATCCTGATCCACATGGGAAACCACCCGTGACGCCTCCCGAAAGACTTATCAACCTGCTGCGAACCAATATGGTTCGTTTCCAGCTCGCTCTCGTACTGCTTCTGGGAATTGTCGCATATGCCAACTCATTCACGGTCCCCCTGCAATATGATGACGTCATGGTGTTACGCAAGACCGTTGACGGTTCCCTGAAGCTGGGCTTCAGGGGCGGGTTGCGCTGGGTCACGGATCTGACCTTTTCATTAAATCGCCTTGCCCACGGCGAGCATGTGGCCGGCTATCATGCCGTCAACCTGGCGATACACTTGTCAGCCGCCGTCTGCCTTTATTATCTGGTGCTGTCATCGATGGCGGCCCTCCGGTCATCATTCGGGCTGTCAGCAGAGCGCGAAGGACGTCCGTTCCTGCAGAACCTCGTCCCCTTCGCCACGGCTGCCATCTTCGTCTGTCATCCGGTGCAGACCCAGGCGGTCACCTATATCGCACAGCGCTATGCTTCGCTTGCCACCTTGTTTTATCTGGCATCGATGCTGGCATACATCAAAGCCCGCATCCACCGGACGGGGCCACCGGCCTGGTCATGGGGGGCAGCCGCCCTCGTCATGACCATGCTTGCAATAATGAGCAAGGAGATCGCCTTCACGCTGCCGTTGATGGCGGGCGTGCTGGAGATCATGCTCTTCAGGGGGCGACTGCTGAGGAGTCCGCTCTTCCTGGCACTGGGTGCGGCACTGATGCTGATCATACCGCTCCAGCTGCTGCACAAGTCCGGAGTGCACGGATTCAGCGACATCCTGAGTGGCCTCCAGCGGGCGACCGTCGAAGTGCAGGAGATTTCAAGGCGGGATTATTTCTTGACCCAACTGAGGGTGATCGTTACCTATCTGCGACTTTTGATACTGCCGGTCAACCAGAACCTGGACTACGACTATCCGATCCAGCACTCTCTTTTTGCACCGCAGGTTCTGGCCTCGCTGGCACTGCATGTGTCTATTGCCATCTCGGCCCTGCTGCTCTTCATCCGTTCCCGGAGCAGCCTGCTAACCGGCAATTCCAGTGTCGGGATCGCTTTGCGGCTGGCATCTCTGGGTATTGTCTGGTTTTACCTGGCACTGACGGTAGAATCGAGCATTATCCCGATCAGGGACGTGATCGGCGAACACCGCCTCTATCTCCCTTCAGCAGGCATTATTATGGCTGCGTTTTGTCTCGCCGCCGCATTGGCGGACCGGACCAGGAGCCGTACTGCCCTCTGGTGGCTGGTGGCTGTCTGCTGCCTGGTCTTCACGGCCGCCACCGTCGCCCGCAACCGGGTCTGGAGCAGCCAGCTTGGCATGTGGATGGATGTGCTGGCGAAGTCACCCAACAAAGCCAGGGCGCACTACCAGGTCGGGTTCAATTTAGCGCAAAGGTCGATGCCTGACAAGGCGTTGCCGCATCTGGTGCGCGCCATAGAGCTCACACCCGGAGCGACAGATTTCTGGATAGTGATTAATTCTGCAGTGCCCTGTCTCGGGACGTTCGACGGGCGTTATGACTCCGGATTGAAATACCATCAGATGGTCTTTTCGATAGACCCGCGCTATCTGGTGCCATGGCAGGCGGTAAGCTACAACAATCTCGGCCTGGCCTATGAATATCTTGGAAACTACCGGGCAGCGCGCACTAATTTTGAAAAGGCCGCTTTTGTAGACCCATCACTCGACCTTGCATGGCTCAACCTTGCCGTGATCTCTGCCAAACTGCGCGACCCGGCGGGATTCGCGATGGCTCTTGGCCGCCTGCAGGCCACAAACCCCGCCCTTGCCAGGTCGAAAGAAGCGCTGCTTACATTTCCACCCTGAAGCAAACGGGCACTCAGACGCCCTTCGTCCCCTTCCCGTACCATTCCCCCATGCCGCCAACGGAGTTCTGTTCGCGTTACATGCCGCGCAGCATGGCCCGTTGCCGGAACCGAAACAACCGCAGCCGGTCTGCCTGCGCCCATCGGATGCCGGACTGCTGAAAATGAAGACCTGCCCCGGTTCAGCTTCTTAATTTTTCTGTATTTCACCCCCGCGTCCGAATGGTCATGATTTTCGGAATACCGATGATTTTAGTCATACGCTCGCTACCCGCCGTCCCGTCACGCTTCTCATTCCTCCCGCACCACTCACTACAACCTGCGTCATACCCATTCATTCTGCCCACAACGTTATAGAACGTATTTATACCTTATATTTCTGTTAGTTGCACTCATGCTGTATCATGGCACCCTGTTTGCTAATACTGTTTTATAAAACAGAACGTATGCACGGCATATTGATGCTCACGGGACAACATCCCAAAACCCACCAAAGGAGGCTACACATGCAGCGAAGAACATTTATGAACAGAATCAAACACATTTTTCTAGGGTTATGCGTTGTTTTGGCACCGGTTGTCGCGCTGGCAGCGCCGGCAGGCTAC
>JBAVTM010000254.1:0-2106 GCA_049696195.1 Desulfuromonadaceae bacterium
CTGACGATCAGCGTGGCGATTCTGGTTTCATGCTTCGTTTCCCTGACCCTGACCCCCATGCTCTGCAGCCGCTTTCTTAAACCTGTGACATCTGCGCATCACGGCAGCCTGTACATGGCGATGGAGAACTTTTTTGACGGCATGCGGAATCTGTATGAGCGCACCCTGAAGCAGGTACTGGTTTATCGGCGGACAACGATGGTAGTAACGCTGCTGATTACGCTGCTGACGGTCTGGCTGTTCAGGGTTATTCCCATGGGCTTTCTGCCGACGGAGGACACCGGCCGGATCAACGCCGATATTGAAACTGCCCAGGGGACATCCTTCGCCAGTATGAAACTCCATCAGGAAGCGGTGGCTGCCATTATCGCCAGGGATCCCAACATTGAAGGATTCATGTCATCCATCGGGGGGGGACGCGGCACCAACACCGGCAGTTTTTTCATGCGACTCAAGCCGCGGGATCAACGCAAGCTCTCGGCCGACGAGATTATTCAGGAGTTGCGTCCCAAGCTTGCCAAGGTGGCAGGAGTCCGTGTTTTCCTGAAGAACGTTCCCTCGATCCAGATCGGCGGCACCAGTTCCAAAAGTCAGTATCAGTTCACCCTGCAAGGCCAGGATACGGAAGAGCTGTACCGCTCAGCAACCGATTTCGAGACAAAACTGCGCGAGATCCCGGAGCTTCAGGATGTCACCAGTGATCTGCAGATCAGCAATCCGCAGCTGCATGTTGAGATCAACCGCGACAAGATAGCGGCGCTGGGGCTCACTGTTCTGCAGGTTGAGGACGCCCTGGGGTATGCCTACGGTTCGCGTCAGGTTTCCTCCATCTTTGCCCCGACCAACCAGTACCAGGTCATCCTGGAACTCGACCCCTTATATCAGGGAGAGCCGGCCGCGCTGGGGATGCTCTATATCCGCGCTAAAACCGGGCAGTTGATTCCGCTGGAAACCGTCGCGACGATCTCCAAAACCATAGGACCTCTGGCGGTGAACCATCTGGGGCAACTCCCGGCGGTGACGATCTCGTTCAATCTGCGCCCCGGTGTAGCGCTGGGTGATGCCATGAAGCTGGTTGACAAACTTGCCGAAACGGCCCTCCCTGCAACGGTCAGCACCAGTTTCCAGGGGACGGCCCAGGCGTTCAAGTCTTCATTCAGCGGCTTATGGATTCTGCTGACTATGGCGATCTTCGTCATCTACATCGTGCTCGGCGTACTGTATGAAAGCTACATTCACCCGATCACCATCCTGTCCGGGCTGCCGGCTGCCGGTTTCGGAGCCCTGATTACCCTGATGATCTTTGGCAGTGATCTCAATATCTACGGTTTTGTCGGGATCATCATGCTGCTCGGCATCGTCAAAAAGAACGCCATCATGATGATCGACTTTGCCCTGGAAGCCGAAAGGACAGAGGGGAAGCAACCGCTGGATGCCATTTATGAGGGGGCGATCGTACGTTTCAGGCCGATCATGATGACCACCATGGCGGCCCTGATGGGAACCCTGCCGATCGCCTTTGGGCTGGGCGCGGGGGGGGAGTCGCGGCAGCCGCTCGGCCTTGCGGTTGTAGGGGGGCTGCTGACGTCGCAGCTGTTGACCCTCTACATCACGCCGGTGGTCTATTACTACATGGATCGGCTTCTGGCACGGGTGCGGCCACGAAAAGCGGTGGCGCCGGAAAGAGATGGCGATGCCAATGCGGAGCTGTAAAAATCCTTTATTATCAAACGAACATCCTGAAGAGAGAGACTGAACTGTTTATTGAGCTATGGCATTGAACTCCACCCGGTTCCGGCTGACGGTATCCTTCCCGGGTGCTTTGTAGATATCATCATTCTTCTGGAAGAGCCGTTCTAAGCTCGTAACGTTTGGATTCTGACCAGCCTGCGAATCTGACCCATCCGAGGGGTTCTTTCCGTGTACGGGACAATTTTGATATCCATAGTTGTGCCTCTGAAAACGATCTGTATTTAACTGCCTTGTCTGATCTGATTATAAATATTTTACCTTTGTCTCAAGCGATTTTTTTGACGGCATCGCCTTCGTTTTTCCACTATAGCCAAACGGCACTACCGCCATGAGTTCTCCTCCGGTCTCTTCAAA
>JBAVTM010000255.1:0-11858 GCA_049696195.1 Desulfuromonadaceae bacterium
ATTGCGGATAGCGGCCGGCGACTCTTCCTGGTCGTCCGGCTCTCCCTCATCCCATCCTTCTCCCAGAGGGAGAAGGGGAACCTTTACCCTCTCCCCCTGGGAGAGGGTGGCCAAAGGCCGGGTGAGGGCGGGTGGATTGCGGACCAGATCCCGCTTTACAGCCATGATCTGGTTGACGATCTCCGCCGTGGTAAGGTTGCGGGTCAGCTTGAACGTTCCGGTCAGGCAGAATTCGCACGCCATCGCACAGCCGACCTGCGATGAGATGCAGAGCGTATTGCGCCCCTCGATCGGGATCAGCACCGATTCAACCGCATTGCCGTCACCAAGGCTGAAGAGGTATTTGCGCGTCCCGTCACCTCCCTCCTCGATCGCCTCCGGTTCAAGGTTGCTGATTATGGCCGTTTCGGACAATTCCTTGCGAAGCGCCTTCGAAATATTGGTCATCTCCTCGAAGCTGCGGGCATCCTGCTGATAGATCCACTTGAATACCTGGAGGGCGCGGAAACGCTCTTTTCCCTGCCCCTGGAGAAACTGCTCCAGAGCGGGAAGCGGGAGGTTTTTAAGGTCGGTTTTTTGGGTCATTTTTATCATTCGAACTTTCAGGTGGATTTATCGGAGCCGTATCGCCCGATTGTAGGGGCGGTGGGGCAACAGCAGGTTCTTCCTTCTTTTCTTCTTCACCTGCCGCCGGATTTTCGACAAGATTGTTTCTGGACGATGACGGCGACGTAAAGACCGGGACAGTGCTGATAACCTCGTCAACCTTCATCTGCAGCCTGCCGACGTTGGGCGACTCCGCCATGGCCGCCTGATACTCCGCCTCGTCCAGTACCCCGCTCTTCCGCAGCAGCCGCAGGATCATGTCGGAGCGCTTCAGAACCTTGCCCAGATTCTTGTAGGGGTTGTACGCCACTCTCGGACCGGGGAGCATCGCGGCCAGAAAGGCGCATTCGCGCGGCGTCAGTGCCGACACCGGCTTGCCGAAATAATACTGTGCCCCGTGACCGATGCCGTACACCATCGGCCCCAGTTCAACAACGTTCAGATACAGCTCGATTATGCGCCCCTTGGTAAGCTCCTGCTCCATCCGGTAGGCCAGATAGATCTCCTTCAGCTTGCGGGTGATCGTCTTCTCGCGGGAGAGGAACAGGTTCTTGGCGGCCTGCTGGGTAATCGTCGAAGCGCCCCGCTTCAGGCTCTTCTTCTCCAGATCGTACTTGATGGCGTTCTTGATGGCTTTGACATCAAAACCTTCATGTTTGTAAAAGTTCGAGTCCTCCGCCAGAATCACCGCCCACTTCATCTCGGACGGGATGCGTCCGGAAGGGGTCCAGTAGCGGTTCTTCGGGCCGACCACAAATGGATGGAAGTCACCCTGCCAGTCCTTGACCTGAATAGTCGTACTGTACTTCTTGTTGGCCAGATCAGAAACCGGAGGCATCAGCGTTAACGAAGTGCCGATGTACACCAGATAGGCAATGGCCGCCAGACATATGTAAGGGAGCAGTTTTTTCATGAAGATTTGGAATGCTCCGGACAATAATTGAAGTTGGTAAATCGCACCGTTTTCTCTTGAGCGGGTCAGCTATTCGTCCTCATCCGCGCTCCTCTCCCTCTTTCTCCTGCCTCTCCGCTCCGGAGTTTTCGTCGTGGTACTTTTTATTTGTGTGACCGGTGCAGCGGAACCCGTCACAGGCTGGCCTGCCGGCCCTGCAATCTGATTGGTAATGGCTGGCGGTTGGGCAGCAGGAGCGGCCTGAGCATTGGCAGCACCCGACTGAACCGCCCCGGAATCTGACGCTTCAGGATAAAGCACCTTTACCTTCGCTTTATAGCGAACCGGCACATCGTACTCTTTATTGGTGTAATGAGCAATACCGGCAGAATCGCGCCACATATAGACCATACTCTGAGCCGGCGATGCCGCCAGCATCAGAGCCGCCATCATAATTTTCATCAGTGACAATCTGTTTGTCGGCTGGAGCCTTATCGGCATCAAATCGATATCCTCCGTTTAGAGTTTGTTTATTCATATACGGCAAAAGGGCGGCATTGTTTCAGCAGTTACATGCCGGAGCTCCCGGCCACATATCTGCGGGGGACAGCACGCACGAAGCTGTCAGTAACTATCTGATATCGTTGGTTATTGCTCTTAATTGCCTTGTAGGCGCATCGTTTTCGTGATATATAATCGTTTGCAATGACGATATCTTGCACTATAAAAGTGTGATTATGTACAATGAAATCACCCGCCGTACAACATGCTCAGTCTGTTTAGCCATCGCGGGCCAACGCCGATTCATCCCGAAAGCTCGCGCCATCCATGGTTGATAAAGCCACACCATGACAATACTCCGTACCAAAACCCGCCTGCTCGCAATCTGCCTTGCATTATCCGTGTTGACACATATTCTCTTTGTTTATGCGTTGCGGATATTCGGAACCTACGACTTCACCACGCCCATATCCCAGCCACAGGCGGTCATGGTTGATTTGACAACATCAGCCAACACGGACTCTTCAGCGGTGAGTCCCAAAATGCGAAAAAACGGCGACAGCGGCGGGGGGTATACTTTCAGTGCATCACCATCAAGCCCTGAGCAGCGCCAACCCGCACCGGAACCGGCTGACTCAGCTGTTACCGGAGCAGAGAAGAGCGGCTCAAGCATTCGGGGCAGTGAATCGGCCGGCATACATTCTCCTGACGAATCGCGCCAATCGGAGACAGCACATGTAAACCTCCCTCTGCTAAGCTCCCCCGGCAACTTCATGTCAACGAAAAGCGAAAAACTGACGTATCTTATCAGCATGCTCGGCTTACCAATAGGAAGCGCCGAACTGGAGGCAAAAAACGAGAACGGCGAAATCTGGCTTACTCTGAGAGTCAGATCAAATGCCGCCATCTCAAACTTCTATCCTGTCGATGATCTTGTCGAAACCCGGCATATCGACGGCAAATTTATTTTGACGAAGATCAGGCAGCAGGAGGGTTCTTTCAAGAGTGATGAGGGGTTCACCATCAATTTGCGGAAGAAAAGGGTATCCTGGGTTGACAACATGAGGGGCCGCAACCTGACGGTGGCAGTGCCAACCGACGAAGTGCTCGACACCCTGTCGGGAATCTATTTCCTCAGAAACAGGCAGCTACAGGTCGGAAAGACTGAAACACTCCATATATTCGACAGTGAATCCTATGCAGACGTGCCGGTTGAAATCCTGCGCCGGGAGACGGTGCTTCTGCCGAACTTTACAAAGGTCGACACCCTTGTAGTCCAGCCACTTCAGAAGAGTGCCGGCATTTTCAGGCGCACGGGAGATATCTTGATCTGGATGACTGATGATGTGTATAAGGTCCCGGTAAAAATTGTCTCATCGGTTGCGCTCGGCACGGTAACGGTCGAGCTTGTATCGGCTGAATCAATGTCTCAAGGAGAAGAGGTTGTAACGAAATAGCCGCCGTTGCCATCAAATTCTACCCGGCAATGCGTACCATGATGAATGTTCAAGAGCGGGACCCCGACCGGTTCCCGCTCTTATCTCACCTATAAAGCTGCCTCTTACTTCACTATCCTGATGCCTTGAACAAAAAGAATTTTATCAAATTTTCTTTTCAGGGTCCGGCTGTTGTAATTCACCATCGGCTGTGTGTCCGGGTATTCGATCTTATCACCTTCTGCCACCTTTATCTCAGGCAGAGCCAACCACGTTTTCTCCCCTTTACCGTCAGTAGCTTCAACATAGGTGTAACCACCCGCGTTCATGGTTTTGGTCACCGTGCTTTTATTGCCTGAGCCAGCCGGGATATCCCGAGTCTTCATAGCCGCATTCTGCGGAGCTTCGGTCTTAGACGTGTTCTGACATCCAGCCAAGGCAAGCGCTGCGATGGCCAGCAATACTGCAATGTTTTTTTTCACCGGCATCCTCCTGTTTTTTTATGGGTCATTTTACTTTTATCCTGGAATCCGTATGGCAGTCCAATTGACACATGGCAATAATCATCACCGCATACCTTTCAATCGGACGTAAGAACAGCCGGAGAAGAATCTCCCCGGCTGCTTAACCCTCTACCGTAACCCTCAGCCGACATATTGTCGGTCAATAACTCGTAAAAGCGTCGGTGGTAAAATGCATCGGCATCTCGGAACCGGCGAAATCGAAAGATTTTCCATGGTCTTTCATCATAAGCTTGAATGCGCTGAGCATGTACCGTCTTTTGAAGCCGTCTTCAAGGGCGACAATCTCCTGTACCTTATTACTGTAGAATTTCATGTAACAGGTGCCGAGCGCCTGGGTTATCTCTTCCATGGTCATCTCAAGCGGCTCGATTATCGGGGTCACCAGGTTGTATTTCGAGTAGTCCCATACCCTGATGCGATCCTTCATCTCCGCGTGTATCGGCGTGAACGGCATCGGAGTGACCACGGGAAAAACAGCAATGTCCGGATTGAGATAAATGGCTGAGTCAATGGTGTTTTGTATGGAATCCCAGGTTTCGTTCGGAAAGCCGATCATGAACGACGCTTCCGTGATGATTCCCGCCTCGCGGCACAGGTCCAATGCCTCCTTGTTCTGTTCGAAACTGGTCCCTTTGTTCAGACTGTTCAAGGTATCCTTATCGGCACTCTCTGCGCCGATGTAGATGTGGATGATCCCGGCCTCCCGGTATTTGTGCAGGATGTCCGCATCCCTGATGATATCTTCCACCCTGGTTTCGATGAGCAGATGGACCCCGAACTTCCGTTCGATCAACAGGTCCAGAAACAGTTCCCAGCGGTCCCGGTGCTTTGTCGGATAGGCGTCGATCAACGTGAAAAAGCTGATATCATAAGTGTCGATCAGATGGGCCATTTCTTCGATGACATTTTCCGGTTTCCGGCAGCGCCAGTCCTCGCGCCAGAACATCCGCTGACTGCAAAAAGCGCAGCCCATGTCGCAGCCGCGGGAGGTCAGGATGGAAGCCATTCTTCCAAGAGGCTCGACAAGGTACTGGTAGTCATCCCAGTCCAGCAGATGCCACGCCGGAGTCAGGGAGTCCAGTTCGACAATATGTGCCTGCTTCTCGTTGGCTACAACCTGCTCCCCCTCCCGATACACGATCCCCTTGACGCTTTTCGTCGTTCCCTCGGGGACCGCCGCAAGCAGTTGCTTCAGGGTCTGCTCCGGCTCTCCCATCAGGATATAATCGACATGGTTACTGTCGTCTTCGAGGATTTCATTATACATGAAGGTCGGGTGGGGGCCGCCCAGCAGGGTAACAATGGCCGGATTCACCTCTTTGGCAACATCCAGAATCTTGAGGGCGTCGGGGACCGTAGCGGTGCTGATGGCGCCGGTGACCGGAAGATAATCCAGGGTCATGACGTAATCGGGTTGAAACCGTTCAATTTCCTTCCTGATATCATCGAAGGTAAGGTTTTTGTTCATGGCGTCAAATATGCGGGCTTCGTGTCCCGCTTCAAGTGCTGCTCCGGCGAGATAGGCCAGATGCAGAGGGGGCCATTTTCCCACGACCTGCACGCCCCAGCAGTGATAGGGGGCTGTTACAAAAAGAATCTTGCTCATCTGTTTCTCCCATGTGTACGTGGTGTCAGATGCGAAGCTGAAGCCCGCGAAGTTGCTGACGCACTGTAGCAAGAAAACGTATAATGGTCATGTAAAGATTTGGTAAAGAATGGCAGGGGGGAGAGGTGTAGGCTGGAAGCGGAAAAGATCAGAAATACTTCAGGCTTCAGCCTGTCAACCTGAAGGTGGAAGAGTGAACCAGACGCGTGTCCCGTTCTCGTCGCTTTCCGCGCCTACCGTGCCGCCGTGTGCCTCGATAAGCTCCTTGACGATTGCCAGTCCGATACCCGCGCCTCCTGCGTCCCGGGAACGGGAACGATCCCCCCGGAAAAACCGTTCGAACAGATGCGGGATATCATCTGCCGCAATCACCGCGCCGCTGTTGGCGAAGACGGTTTTTATGCCGTCGGCGGTACGTTGCGTCGAAATTGTCACGCTTCCCCGGCGCGGTGTGTATTTCCAGGCGTTGTCGGCAAGATTGCGAATCGCCTGCAGCAGCTTGTCCCGGTCCGCAACCACCAGACCGCTCCCTGGATCGAGCTGCCACTGCACGTCAATCTCCTTATCCTGGAAGTTCGGACGGTACAGATCCATGATCTGGGACAGCAGTTCATGAAGGGAGAGTTCCTGGAAATCGAGAAACACCTCGGCGGCATCGGCTTTTGCCAGTTGCTGAAGATCCTCTACCAGGCTTACCAGGCGCAGAACTTCCTGCTCAAGCATCCGGAACGTTTCCGGGGATGGCGGTATGACGGAATCACTCAGCCCCTCCAGGTAGCCGCGCAGATTGGTCAAAGGGGTACGCAGTTCATGGGAGATATCCGCAACCATGTTCTTGCGCAACCGTTCGACCTTCTCAAGGTTATCGGCCATATGGTTAAAGGCGTCGGCAAGCTGCCCCCCCTCATAACGGGAGACCGCCTTAACCCTTTCGGAATAGTTGCCGTCGGCAACCTTTTTGGTGATGGCGGTGATCTGCAGCAGGGGACGAAGCACCCAGCTGGTTAACAGGTAGGTAAAGAGCAGGGTCACGGCCAGTGCGATCAGGACTCCCCAGAACAGGTTATGATGGACGGCTTCAAGAAATTGGCGGTGCAGGTCAACCGGCGAGACACGGAAATGAACTTCCAGCTCCTGTAAATAATCGGCTGCCCGCCGGTCAATGGCGCGCCAGAGCAGGAAGGCAAAAACCGCAAAGACAGGGACAATGTGCCCTACCAGCAGCTTCCAGAGCAGTCGCTGCCTCATCGTCCCGCCTCATCGGTAAAGCGGTAGCCGTGCCCCCGCACCGTCAGAATGAAGCGCGGCTGGGCGGGATCGTCCTCGATCTTTTGGCGGAGCTTGCCGATATGCACGTCGATGACGCGATCAATCACCGCCTCGCTGTTCTGATAGCACTGATTCAGGAGTTCCTCGCGGGAAAAGGCCTTCCCGGGGGAGCTCATCAGTGCATACAGGAGTTTGTATTCCCACGCTGTCAGGGGCACAGGTTTCCCGGCACGGGTAACCCTGTGCTTATCAGGATTCAGTTCCAGACCGCCAAACGAGAGGACAGCCGCAGCAGCTGGTGAAGCCGGTCTGCTGCGGCGCAGAATTGCCTTGACCCGCTCCACCAGTTCGCGGGGACTGAACGGTTTGACCACGTAATCATCGGCGCCCATCACCAGGCCCGCAACCCTGTCGACCTCTTCTTCCCGCGCTGTAAGCATCAGGACGGGAATTTCGGAAATTTGCCGCAGAGACCGGCAAATCTCCAGGCCGTCCACGTTCGGCAGCATGACGTCGAGGATAACAAAAACGGGATTACAATCGCCGGCGGCCTGTATCGCCTGTCCGCCGTCATGGACCACCACCGTCGAAAAACCCTCCCGCTCCAGATATGCTGCGACCAGTGCGGCGGTATTGCGGTCATCTTCTACTATCAGCACAGTACCCTGGCTGCCAATGGACTGGTACATTCATTTCTCCGAATCAATTAACCATGGGAAGGCCTAAACGCCTCCAGACAGCCATGTGGCCAGTCAGAAGCGAAACATTACGGAAGCCGAGGAGACCGAGCAGCGCCTTGCCCATCATGGCACGGGGACCGAGCTCGCACAGCACGACCAGTTCGGCATTCTTATCCTGCGGAAGCGACACAAGCCGCAGCAGCAACTTCCAGACCGGTGCGTTAATCGCACCGGGAATATGGCCGGCCCGGAACTCGAAACCGGTCCGGACATCCACCACTGCCGGGGGATGACCGGATGCTATTTTCCCTGCAAGTATCCGGGGTTCCATAGGCGTACTCCGCTTCGTCACTCCTTGAATTTTCTCTTCACTTCTTCCATCTTTGCCGGGATTTTGCCAAGTATGCCAATCCCCAGTTTTTTCATGACAAAGGGACTGCCCATAAACAGCTTGGTGATACGCATCAGATAGTCCCGTTTGAAGGTGGCCTTCATGGTCATGTATTCTACGATCTTGCCCATGTAAAAACGCCGGTAGCCATCCGCTATCGCAACTTCAATCTGAAGAATGCTCATGTTGTGCGGCTCAAGGACAGGGTCAACCATGTTGTATTTACCATAATCGTGGACCCGGATAAGGGGCTTGAGATCACTGTACCCGTCTGCATACGGCCAAGGGGTGAACGTAAAAAAGTTTGCAATGTCCGGATTGTAGTGCTGGGCCAGTTGCATGGTCTTTTTTATGCTGTCGGATGTTTCGTCCGGAAAACCAACCATGAAAGATGCCTCGGACACTATCTCCTGCTCACGGAGAATATCAAATACCTGCTTCATTTCTTCCAGAACCTGCTCTTTTTTCAGTGCATCAAGGGCAGACTGGTCGGCCGTTTCGACGCCGCAGGAGATGTAGATGATCCCTGCTTTTCGGTACTTCCAGATGATGTCCCTGTCCCGGATGATATCCGCGGCTCTGGTTTCCATCAACAGATAAACCGGCATATCCTTGGCGATGACCGCATCGAGGAGGGCCTCCCAACGCTCCCGGCTTTTGGTGGGGTGCTCATCGGTAATCATATAAACGGTAACGTGGTGCGTCGTATGCAGATATTCCAGTTCGTCGGCCACCTTCCGAGGATCACGGGCCCGCCAGGACTTCTCCCACAACTTCTGTTGGGAGCAGAAGGTACAGTCATACCGGCAGCCGCGGGAGGTGCTGATCGCTCCCAGGCGGGAACCGGGAATCACCAGGCTGTAATAGTCCCCCCAGTCGAGAAGGTCCCACGCTGTCGGGAGATCATCAATGGTGTCCATGAAAGTGCGCCTGCCGGTCTTGACAGCCGTACCGCCCCGCCGGAAGGCAATTCCGGCTACCGTTTCCGGGTTCCCGTCATTCTCCAGCACCTCCAACAAATGCCGGAGGGTGACTTCCCCCTCGCCAATGACGATATAGTCAACGGCAGCAGAGGCTGCAAGCACCTCTTCATACATGAAGGTCGGGTGCACGCCGCCCAGGATGGTCACGGTATCCGGCTTGATCCTTTTAGCCAGTTCAAGGGTCTTGACGGCGTCATTGATGGTAGCGGTGATCGCGGTGGAGGCGACGTAATCCGGCATGGATTCACGAAGACGTTGTTCGATCTCGGGATATGCATGACCCTTGGCCATAGCATCATAGATCTCTGCATCCAGACCCGCCTGGCGGGCAGCACCGGCAAGATAAACCAGACCGAGGGGGATCCAGCGGCCGGCAATTTCATCCACGCCGCTATGATACGGAGGAGTGACAAACAGGATCTTCTTAAGGTTCACGGATGTTTTTATTCGTCATCTCCCTTGAAATTCATTAAATTGCATTATTGATGCACCATCAATATCCGCGTGCGACACTACCATGATAAAGCGTTAAAATCCAGCCATTTCCCATGCCTTTGTCCCCGATAAAGCCAGGCCGTTCCGGTCGTAACCATCGGTAACTGCGACCTAATCAGAAGGGAAATAATGGGCAATTTATTGAAAAAGTGATATATCATGAGCCCTTCTTGATTGTTCTCGAAATCAAATCGTGATAAGCACGTTGACATATATCGCTGCACTATAGGCAAAAATCATGAAAAACGGTGTTCCCTGGGAAAGCATATGAAACTCATCATCCAGATACCATGCTTCAATGAGGCAGAGGCTCTGCCCGTTACCCTGAAAGATCTTCCTCGTGATGTGCAGGGGTTTGACAGTGTGGAATGGCTGGTCATCAATGACGGCAGCAGTGACGGGACTGCTGAGGTCGCTCTGAAGAACGGCGTGGACCACATCGTCAGCTTCACCAAAAACCAGGGCCTGGCACGGGCTTTTCTGGCTGGACTGGACAGCTGCATCAAACTTGGCGCAGACGTCATTATCAACACCGATGCCGACAACCAATACATGGCTGCCGATATTCCGGCGCTGATCGCCCCTATCCTTGCAGGTAGAGCCGATGTCGTTATCGGTGCCCGCCCCATCAACGAAATCAAGTCGTTTTCGCTGGCAAAAAAGATGTTGCAAAAAGCCGGCAGTTTCGTAGTACGCTTTGTCAGCAAGACCAACATTCCTGACGCACCGAGCGGATTCCGGGCCATGACCCGTGAAGCGGCGATGCGCTTCAATGTCTTCAACGACTACACCTATACGCTGGAAACCATAATCCAGGCGGGTCAGAAGAACATTGCCACCGCCTCGATCCCGGTGCGCGTCAACAGCACATTACGCCCGTCGCGGCTCGTGAAGAGCAATTCCTCCTACATCAGAAAATCCCTGGTCACTATCATCAGGATCTTTGTCGTTTACAAGGCGTTCAGATTCTTTATGTCGGTGGGGCTGACCGCTTTATTGCTGGGATTGATCGGCGGCATCAGATACCTCTGCTATTACGTTACCGGTGACAGCGCCGGGCATGTGCAGTCGCTGATATTATCGTCCATCCTGCTGGGCGTTGGCTTCCAGACCATACTGACCGCTTTCCTGGCTGATCTCCTGGCGGTTAACCGGCGCCTGATGGAAGATGTCCAGTATCGAGTAAAAAAGCTGGAATATCCTGAAACGGCAGACCATCACCCCGGCATCCGGAAGAAACTGTAGCAAGAAATTGTATTAAACAACCGCAGCCGACTACGATCCCCTCAGAGGTGTGCTATCAGAACAGGTGTCATTACCTATGATTTTTTCCCGCTGATCGGCGGCATCGGCAGCCTGACGTATACCATGTATCGTGAGCTGAATTGCTCCGATATCATATTTTTTTCTCCTGCTGACAATTCATTGCCGGGCCACATACGTGTCAAGAGCTGGGCGATTCGTCTTTTCAAACAGGTGGGTGTATCGATCTGGCTGTTTTTAAAGGGCAATCGAATCATCGCTGAATATCGCCTGGACAAGCTGAATATCCATGCCGGTCCAGGCGGGGTCCTTCTCATCCGGAAACTCTCCGTTCCGGTGCTTGTCACCTGTCATCACACCTACTGGCAGCAATATACCCACATCAAATCACAGTTCTGGAAGCGCATCTTCCTGCCGTTCGAACAAAGAACATACCGTCTCGCCGATACGATCATTTGTGACTGTGAAGATACAAAGCGGGTGTTGGCCGAGCATTATGATGTCCCCACCGAGAAAATCACCGTCATTCATTGCGCGGTGGATAGCGAAAAATACCATTTCGCAAACCTGCCGAAAAAGCCCGACTCTGTCCTCTATATAGGTCGCATTGCCAAGCGGAAAGGCATCGATTTTCTTATTCGCAGCATGCCCTTTGTTGTGCAGATGATCCCGACTGTTCAGCTCCTTGTCGGGGGAAAAGGGCGCTATCTGGAAAAGATGAAATCACTTGTCAGGCAACTGGATCTGGAGCGGAACGTCACGTTCCTCGGCTTCGTACCGGATGATCAGCTGAATACGCTGTACAACCAGGCCGGATGCGTTGTTGTCCCCTCGGTCTTCGAGGGATTCGGCATCACCGTCATCGAATCCCTCGCGGCCGGAACCCGCGTGGTCGGAACCGATGTGGACGGCATCCGGGAAATTCTGAACAGCGGGGAATATGGCAGGCTGGTCCCCTACGGGAATCATCGCGCCCTGGCGGAGGCCGTCATCGCCGAACTGAAAGAGCCGAAAAGGGCCGCGCCCTTGCGGCCGGAATACCGGGTCGAGCAGTTCCGGGAACGGTATCTGAAAGCACTGGAAGGATGAACACACCCCAATGAATTCAATCTGGACCAAATACCTGCCCGGTATCCTCAAGGAATGGCTGGAAGGAAGGCCCCAACTCCAGAAGGAGATCGGCAACACCGGCTGGCTGTTGTTCGACCGAAT
>JBAVTM010000256.1:0-9381 GCA_049696195.1 Desulfuromonadaceae bacterium
TCAGATATCCGCCAAAAATTGTCGCGGGGACATTTTCCTGTTCGGGATACGCCCTGCAGGTGGACTCAAGCATCAGCCGGCCCGCATGGATGCCGTTAAAGCCGGGCTGTTCCTGCTCCTTGTGCAGTTTCTTGAGGAGCAGGTATTCGTCGTGCGACGGCATTTCCTCCGCCATTGCCAGCCCGTCCCGGTATGCCTGACGTCGCTGTTCCGCTTTCTGGTAGCGCTTCTTGTCGATCTCCTCAGGATACTGCAGCGGCGGCAGGGCCAGACTCCTGGCTTCTCCGCCGTCGGTAGAACGTGCCACCATGGTGAAATAGCAGGTTGCCAGATGACTGGAGCCCTCTCCCAGACCCTCGATGCGGATGCCGACCTCCATTGAGGATTTGCCGACGTGATTGATCTGGGCTGAGAATACCAGATCGTGCCTGGTATCGGCCGGATTTCTCAGGATGATGCTGTCTACGGCGGCCGTGACCACCCGCGCGTCGGGATAGAATCGGTGGACGTAGGCCAGAGCTGTGTTCTCGGCCACCTTGTCAAGCGTCTCCAGGATCTTGCCAAAGCGGATATTGCCGACAATATCGCTATCCCGGGCAAGGAAGCGCCGGGCAAGAGCCGGATCCGTCGAAAACGGCAGTACGAAGAGATAGCGGGTGTCATGGGGTGTTATAACGCTCTGCTTCGATTCGGATGACATGGGTGATGCTCCTCTCGCGGCTATGGGATCAGGGGCGCCTGTCTATCCCTGACGGGTGACGAAGTACCTGATGATATCGTTGTAGAAGGCCAGAACCATCAAGCCGAGCAGCAGCACCATCCCGATCTGCTGGGCGTATTCGCGAATCTTCTGGGGAACCGGCCGGCGAAAAATCAGTTCCATGAAATAAAACAGCAGATGCCCGCCATCCAGCACCGGTACCGGCAGCAGGTTGAGTATTCCGAGATTGATCGAGAGCAGCGCCATGAATGCCAGAAAGCTGGCGGCGCCTGCCGAGGCCTGTTCTCCGGCCATCTTGGCGATCATGATCGGTCCGCCGACACTGTCCATCGGCACGACGCGCTGCACCATTTTAACCAGCGACATAAACGTCAGATCAATGACTTTCCAGGTCTGTTCGGTTCCTTTAATGACCGCTTGAAAGGGATTGAAGTATTCGGTGACAATCTCACCGGCGGAAGCCACTCCGATGGCGTAGCCGTTGATTTTTTCGCCGAACAGGTTTTTTGAGACGCGTGGTTCGGGAGTTACGGTGAACGTGATATCCGCGGCTTCACGCTTTACCGTCAGCGTCAGCGGTTTTCCGTTGCTGGTGGAAACCCCCTCGGCAATCTGATCCCAGCGCTTGATCGGCGTGTTGTTAATGGCGGTGATGACATCACCCTTTTGCATGCCTGCTTTTGCTGCCGGTTTGTCCTTGAGAGCCTCGCCGATTTTAGTTGTAACGGTAGGAACACCGATCATGCAGAGCACGATGAATATCAGCCAGGCAAAGAGCAGATTGAACACCGGGCCGGCCATGACGATCGCAATCCGTGCCAGCACCGGTTTATGGGCGAAGGACCGTGTTTTCTCATCGTCGGTCAGTTCACGCAGGAGCGGTTCGTCGGTCTGCCCGGTTTCAGAGACTTCACCCTCGGAAGGGTGGTGCGACTCCCCCCCCTCAATAAAGCCTCCCTCGCCGAACATCTTTACGTAACCGCCGAGCGGGAAGGCCGAAAGCAGGTATTCGGTCTCGCCGATCTTCTTGCCGAACAGCTTGGGGCCGAAACCGAGAGAAAACTTTTCAACACTGACCCCCATCAACTTGGCCAGCAGGAAATGCCCTAATTCATGGACAAAGATCAGAATACCTAGAACTATGATTGCATAAACGACGGTCATGTCAGTGCACTATCTCCTTGCAGATTTCCCGGGCAGACTCTCTGCCCCAGAGGTCGGCCTTCAATACTTCGTCAATGGAGCGCAGATCGTGTGCTGAGTGGGCATCCATGGTGCGCTCAATGACCTCGGCAATCTGGGTGAAGCCGATGCGTCCCTCCAGAAATTCCGTGACGGCAATTTCATTGGCGGCATTCATAACCGCCGGCATACTTTCACCCGCGGCGATGGCATGGTAGGCGAGTCCCAGGCAACGGAACTTGTCGTGGTCGGGTTTGAAAAAAGTCAGTCCGGAGAATGATGTCAAATCGAGCTGTTTAACGCCGGTTGTAATCCGTTCGGGATATGCCAGTGCATAGGCGATGGGGGCCTTCATGTCCGGCGAGCCGAGCTGGGCGATGACGCAGCCGTCGACATATTCTACCATGGAGTGAACAATACTCTGGGGGTGGATGTTGACCTGAATCTTCTCCACGGGGGTATTGAACAGCCAGCGCGCCTCGATCACTTCCAGCCCCTTGTTCATCATGGTCGCCGAATCGATGGTGATCTTTTTCCCCATATTCCAGTTGGGGTGGTTGAGGGCGTCACGTACCGTGACAGCTAACAGCTGTGCGGCCGGAGTGTTCAGAAAGGGCCCGCCCGATGCGGTCAGGATGATTTTCCCTATATCTTCGCTGCGGTGCCCCTCGATCGATTGAAAGACGGCGCTATGTTCGCTGTCAACAGGGAAAAGCCTGACCCCGAACTCCGCAACCAGGTCCATGAAGATGTGGCCTGCCGTAACCAGGGTCTCCTTGTTGGCGAGTGCGATATCCTTGCGGGCACGGATGGCGGCGGCGGTCGGGACCAGTCCGGCCGCCCCGACGATCGCGGCCACTACCATTTCCGCTTCATCCGCCGTTGCGGCGGCAATAAGTCCTTCCACCCCTCCCAGAATAGTTACGTCAAGGCCGCTGCAAAGCTCCTTCAGGCGGGGAAGATCCTCATGCGAGGCAACGACAGCGATCCGGGGCGCAAACTGTCTGATCTGCCGCACAAACAGCTCCAGATTCTTTCCGGCGGTCATGGCTACAACCCGGAACCGGTCGGGATGGGCGGCGACAATTTCGAGTGTACTGACGCCGATCGAGCCGGTAGAACCGAGAATAGTGATGTTTTTCATGGGTCACCCTCTGAAAAAGAAGAGAACGTAGTAGTAGGTTATCGGAGCGGCGAACAGGATGCTGTCCAGGCGGTCAAGCACACCGCCATGCCCCGGAATGATTGTGCCGGAATCCTTGACGTTGAAGCTGCGCTTGAGGAGTGATTCGAACAGATCTCCGGCTTGACCGACCATACCGATGACGAGAGCGGTGACAGCAGCGTCACAAAATGTCAATTGCGGGAAGAAGGTGAACTTTGCCAGCAGGGTGCCGCACAGACTTCCAAACAGGCCGCCGACAGCCCCCTCAATGCTTTTCTTGGGGCTGACCAGCGGGTAGAGGCGGTGCTTGCCGAAAGCGCTGCCGCTGTAATAAGCGGCCGAGTCATTGGTCATGACTATCAGCATGACCACAAGCAGCCACTGTACCCCGAATGTGGTCTGGCGCAGCAGGACGAGATGCATCAGCAGGAAGGGGATATAGATAAACGCCAGCAGTGCAAAGGCCACTTCGCGAGCGGCGGTGTCAATTGTCCGGACACGGAAGAGGAGCAGCAGCGAAAAGCCGACAAAAAGCAGGCCGACGGCGGGGAGCAGCAGCCGGTCATTCCCTGCAAGGGGGATAAAGATCAGTGCAGACCCGGCCAGAGCGGCCAGCCAGCGTTCCAGGCTGCGCTCCGGCAGGGCCATGCGATAGAATTCGGCAATGCCGATCGCGGACATCAGGGCCGCCAGGCAGGCAAAGAGGGTCGTGCCCCCTTTCAGGACGATCAGGATGACGATCGGCAGCAGGATGATCGCGGAGATCAGACGTTTAATAGGTCGCCCCTTTGCGCTATCTGGTCACCTGTCATCCCGAAACGCCGCTCACGGGATTGGAAGTCGGCCAGAGCTTTGTGAAGCTCATTAATGGTGAAATCGGGCCAGTTGGTCTCGGTGAAATAGAGCTCGGTATAGGCAAGCTGCCAGAGCAGGAAGTTGCTGATACGCATCTCGCCGCTGGTGCGGATCAGGAAATCGGGGTCGGGGAGTCCGCCGGTATCCAGATAACTGTCGAACAGTTCGGGCGTAATGTCGCCTGTCGCCACCTTGCCGGCTGCGACATCCTGCGCAAGGTGAGCGGCGGCCCGGCATAATTCCTGCCTGCCGCCGTAGGAGAGAGCCAGCGTCAAGACCATTCCGGTGTTCGCCGAGGTCTTGCGGATGGCTTCATCCAGGGTTTCGTTGACATCGTCCGGGAGCTCACTGCGATTGCCGATGACGTTGTAGCGTATGTTCTTGCGCATCATCCGCGCAGTTTCCTGACGGATATACTTTTTGAGCAGCGTCATCAACGCCCGGACTTCCAGCGCCGGCCGCGACCAGTTTTCCGAGGAGAATGCAAACAGCGTCAGGTATTTGATCCCGAGCATTGAAGCCTGTTCGACCACCATTTTCACCGTTTCGGCGCCGCGCTGATGCCCGACGATGCGCTTGAGCATGCGCTGCTGCGCCCAGCGGCCGTTCCCATCCATGATGACCGCCAGATGAACCGGAAGTTTGTGCGGGTCAAGCGGCGTCATCAGACTTCCATGACCTCTTTCTCTTTGTGTGCAACCGCCTCGTCCATCTTCTGCTCAAAGCTTTTGGTGCAGTCCTGAACTTCCTTTTCGAGCTTTTTCAGCTCATCCTCGGTAATCGCCTTGTCTTTTTCCAGCTTCTTCAGCTTGTCGATCGCATCCCGGCGGATGTTCCTGATCGCGATCTTGTCTTCTTCAGCCCTCTTTTTGAGCCCTTTTACGATTTCCTTGCGCCGCTCTTCAGTCAGAGGGGGAAGATTCAGGCGGATTGATTTGCCGTCGTTGGAGGGGGTCAGGCCGAGGTTGGCGTTCATGATGGCCTTCTCGATGGCCGGGATGATCTTGGACTCCCAGGGGGTAATGGTAATGGTGCGCGCCTCTGGAACAGCCAGCGTCGCTACCTGGCTCAGCGAGGAGGTGTTGCCGTAATATTCGACGGTAACGGCGTCGAGGATTCCGGTTGTGGCCCGTCCGGTACGGATCTTCTGAAATTCATTTTTCAGGACGCCCACTGTTTTTTCCATATGAATCTTCATGTCATCAAGCACGTTCTTTGGCATGGTTATTCTCCTTGTACGATGGTGCCGATCTCTTCACCGAAGATAACTTTCTTGATGTTACCTTCCGTTGTCAGATCAAAAACAATAATGGGCAGATTGTTGTCCATGCAGAGCGATATAGCAGTGGCATCCATAACCTGCAATCCTTTTTTGAGGACATCGATGTAGGACAGTTTCGATATCTTCACCGCATCGGGATCCTTTTTCGGATCGGCTGTATAGACTCCATCCACCTTCGTCCCCTTGAGGATGACCTGGGCGTTGATTTCCATGGCCCGCAGGCTGGCGGCGGTGTCGGTCGTGAAATAGGGATTTCCGGTTCCGGCTCCGAAAATAACCACTCTTCCCTTTTCAAGGTGCCGCATGGCCCGGCGCCGGATGTACGGCTCGGCTACCTCCTGCATGGCGATGGCCGACTGGACGCGGGTGGAAACTCCCTGCTTTTCGAGGGCATCCTGCATGGCCAGCGAATTTATGACGGTGGCCAGCATCCCCATGTGATCGGCGCTGGTGCGATCCATACCGTTGGATGAGGCAGCCAGGCCGCGGAAAATGTTGCCGCCGCCTATGACAAGCGCCAACTGTACACCTCTGTCGACGACTTCCTTGATCTCGCAGGCGATTGTACTGAGTGTCCGCGGGTCGATACCATACCCCTGATCACCGGCCAGTGATTCACCAGAAAGCTTCAAGAGTACCCGGGTGTAGGATTTTCTGCCCATGTCGTTCCTCCGGTATGGATTGATGTACTCTTCCCGAATAATATCCGAATGGTTTCAATGGATCGGGAAAAGAATAAAAAAAAGCCGGCCATTTCAGGCCGGCTTCGATGAAGGATTAGAGGCCGGCAGCTGCCGCCACCTCGGCGGCAAAGTCGCATTCCTTCTTTTCCAGCCCCTCGCCGAGGGAGTATTTTGTAAAACGGGTGATCGTGATTGTTGTGCCAAGTGCTTTACCGGTTTCAGCAGCCAATTGCTGGATACTCTTGTCGGTGTCCTTGACAAACTGCTGTTCAAGCAGGCAGATATCGCCGTAGAACTTGTTGACCTGACCGTCGATAATCTTCTCGATGATATTTTCAGGTTTGCCGGTTTCACGCGCCTTGGCGCGGTAAATATCCTTCTCGCGCTCAAGTACATCCGCATCGACTTCGCTGCGCTGAACATACAGCGGTGAAGCGGCTGCGGAATGCATTGCCACATCCTTGACGAACGTGGCAAAGCGGGGGTCTTTGGCAGCCGCTGCGTTGTCGCAGGTCGCCTCTACCAGGACGCCGATTTTTCCGCCGGCATGAATATAAGATCCGATTGCACCGGCACCCGGGACAACATAGCTGCTGAAGCGACGGATCTGCATGTTTTCGCCGATGATGGAAATAGCCTCATTCAGCATGGTCTGGATGGTTTTGCTGCTGTCGCCGCAATATGGCTGGGCGAACAGCTCCTCAACGGATGCAGGATTAGCCTGCAGGATATGTTCAGCGATATCTTTTACAAAACCCTGGAACTTCTCGTTTTTAGCGACGAAATCGGTTTCACTGTTGATCTCGAGCAATACACCTTTAGTGCCGTCTGCAGACACGGCAGCAGCTACCATGCCCTCGGTTGCGGCGCGTCCGGCTTTTTTGGAAGCGGCAGCAAGCCCTTTCGTACGCAGAAAATCGACCGCCTGATCAAAATTTCCGTCTGTTTGCTCAAGCGCCTTCTTGCAATCCAGCATTCCGGCACCGGTTGCTTTTCTCAATTCAGAGATCTGTGCAGCTGTTACAGCCATTTCTATTCCTCCTATCCTGTCACTGCAGGAATTGTATAATGTGTACTATCTATTCGCCTGCCTCTACGGCAGCTTCCTCTTCCGGTGCGTATTCTTCCGAACCTTCGGTATCCGTCTGCAGCGCGGTCTTGCGTGCCGCAATTCCCTCGATAATCGCATCAGCCATTTTGGCGGAAAGGAGACGGATGGCGCGGATAGCATCATCGTTGCCCGGAATGACGTAATCGATCGGATCAGGGTCACAGTTGGTATCGACGACGGCAACAACGGGAATGCCGAGTTTGTTGGCTTCCTGGATGGCGATCTCTTCGTTTTTCGGGTCAATGACGAACATGACGCCGGGGAGCTTGTTCATCGTTTTGATGCCGCCGAGAGTCTTCTGCAGTTTTTCGCGGTCGCGGGTAAACTGGAGCGCTTCCTTTTTTGTGTAGGCATCGATGGTGCCGTCTTCGAACATGGCGTCGATTTTCTTGAGGCGATCGATGCTCTGCTTGACGGTGGCAAAGTTTGTCAGCATGCCGCCCAGCCAGCGCTGATTGACGTAATGCATGCCGCAGCGGGTGGCTTCTTCGGCAACCGAATCCTGGGCCTGTTTTTTGGTGCCGACAAACAGAACCGTGCAGCCGTCCTGAGCGGATTCCTTGACAAAGCTGTAGGCGGTTTTGAAGTAGCGGACGGTTTTCTGCAGATCGATGATGTAGATTCCGTTACGGGCCCCGAAAATGTAGGGTTTCATCTTGGGGTTCCAGCGTTTGGTCTGGTGACCGAAGTGGACGCCGGCTTCGAGCAGTTCCTTCATACTGATACTTGACATGGTGTTTCTCCTTTGGTTTTTCCTCCGCCCCGCCGAATCCCCGTCATCTAATAAATAGGGACACCACCGGATCTGTTCGAGGCGTGTGAATTGAATAGCGGGATTTTATAGCACATAATTGTCGGTAAAATCAAGGGGAAATAAGGTGTTCACCAGAGGAGTGCGGCGACCGGGCAGGCTTTTACACAACGTCCACATGAGGTGCAGCGTTCGGAATGCTGCAGTACGGCTGTTTTGTGATGCCGGACCGTTTCGAGCGTGATTACTTTTTCCGGGCAGGCGGCGACGCAGCGGCCGCACCCGCTGCAACGTGCGGGGTCGATCTTCGGGATGTCCCGGCGGTCTCTTTTCAGAGCCCCAGTTCCATCTGTTTCCATGTGAACTCTTGCTTTGTCTGCTTGCGGTTAAAGGGGTAATAGCGGGGGCATTTGGCAACGACGGCATTCGCCACCTGTTTGCAGGTGCGGCGGCAGGATGTGCAGAGTTTGTTCGGGGCCGGCTTATGTGCGCTCTTTTTCTGTGTCATGGCGATTTTATCTTGTAGGGTCGGTCCTGGGTCCGTCCTGTTGCAATAGTATCGGTGACTATGCAACCGTGACAGCGAATATTACAGGGGAGGGTGTCAAGCCCGCCCCTGCGATCAGTGATTATTCGACAAATCTGACCCAGCCGAATTCATCCTTCAGCTTTCCGGTCTGGATGCCGGTCAGGGTGTCATACAGCCGCTGGGTGACATCTCCGACCTTTCCGCCGGTCAGCTGCAGTACTTCATCCTTGTAGCAGAGCTTGCCGACCGGTGTGATGACCGCCGCAGTGCCGCTGCCGAATGCTTCGGTGACTTTGCCGGAGCGGATATCGGCCACCAGGTCGTGCACGTCAATCTGGCATTCCTCTACCGTAAGCCCCAGGGAAGGGGCCAGTTTCAATACCGAATCCCGGGTTACGCCGGACAGGATCGAACCGTTCAGGGCGGCGGTAACGATATGAGAGCCGTAGGCAAAAAACATATTCATCGCACCGACTTCTTCAATGTAGCGCCGCTCCCGACCATCCAGCCAGAGGACCTGGTCATACCCTTTTTTCTTGGCCTCCAGCCCCGCTTTAAGCGAGCTTGCATAGTTGCCGCCGGTCTTGGCCTCTCCGGTTCCGCCCGGCACGGCCCGTACATAATGGTCTTCCACCAGGATGCTGACCGGATTGAACCCGGCCGCGTAATAGGCGCCAACCGGTGAGAGAATTGCGAAAAAGTAATAGTGATTCGAGGGATGAACCCCCAGAACCGGTTCCACGGCGATCATGGCCGGCCGGATATAGAGCGACGTGCCGGCAGTGGTTGGGATCCAGTCGCGCTCCAGCGAAACCAGCTTGTTGATGCCGTCAAGAAACAGCTCCTCCGGCAGATCCGGCATGCAGAGGCGGTCGGCAGATTGGTTGAAACGGCGAGCGTTCATTTCAGGACGAAACAGGGCGATGCGGCCATCTTCCCACTTATAGGCCTTGAGCCCTTCGAATATTTCCTGGGCATAATGGAAAACCGTACAGGACGGGTCAAGCTGAAAGGGAGCGTACGGCTCAATCCGGGCGTCACACCACCCCTGGCCGGCTTTCCACTCTATCAGCAGCATCCGGTCGGTGAAATATTTGCCAAA
>JBAVTM010000257.1:0-7982 GCA_049696195.1 Desulfuromonadaceae bacterium
GTGGGTGTGGTTTTTAAAAGTACCTTGGTTAAGGGTGTTGATGTGATACAGGCTTAGATTGTACGCTGAACGTTAAAACAATAATTTCAGCGACTGAGAAAGGGTATGCATGAGAATGCCATTTAAACCCCGGCCCGTATATGTTGCGGCTTCCTGGATGGCTCCGGTTGGAAGGTATAACGGGAAAGAAAAACAGGAACTTTCTTTTCTGGAATTATCGGAATGGAGTGGCGAGGTATTTAACGATAGCCCGGTACGACGCCGTGATATTGAGGCGGTGGTTGTCGGAAGTCAAAACCCGGCTGCATTCTCGGGCGTTGACAATACAGCTGCAAAAATAGCGGGCATATTGGGGATATCGGGAGCCCGTTCGGTTCTTGTCGATACCGCTTCTTCGTCGGGTGCATCGGCATTCGAAAGTGCCTATCTGGAGATCGCATCAGGTAGATATGACTCGGTTCTCGCCCTCGGTGTCCAGAAGATGAGTGGTGCTTCCACACTCGAATCAACGCGCATTATCGCCGGGGTGATTGATCGCGATGAAGCTGAATTCGGGCTGACTATGCCCGCGTGCGGCGGGTTGGTTGCACGCGCTTTAATGGAACGCCTTGGTCTTTCTGATGAAGAGTGGACTGCGTATTCGGCTCTTCTGACTCAACGAAGTCAGCGCTTTGCAGCCCTGAATCCAAACGCTCACCTGAACGTTCAGATTGAGCTGCAAGAATATTATCGCCAGATTGCAGACGGCAGAAATTATCGCTATTGGTATCCGTTACGGTACCATGATTTCTGTCCCATGTCAGACGGTGTTGCCGCTGTCGTCCTTACCTCGAGCCCGCAAGATGTTCGTGTTAGTGGTGTTGGTAGCGCTACCGATATTCCGACTATTGCAGACCGTAATTACTTCCACTCCTTCCCGGCCACCGTTATTGCTTCACGGTATGCCTATGGAATGGCCGGCATCAAGGATATCCGTTCGTTTGCCGGCAAGATTCACGTCAACATGCATGATCCGTTTAACGGGTTCGGGCCGATAAATATGGTTGATCTTGGCATTGTCAGCAGAGGCCGTCTGATGGACGCCCTGCTGGATGATTCGCTGACCGGTGAAAACGGCGCTTTTCCAACCAACCTTACCGGCGGTCTGAAGGGGAGGGGGCATCCACTCGGAGCAACCGGTATGATTCAGATCGTTGAAAATCACCGACTGATCAGGGAACAGGGATATTCAGCAGGCCTTTCACATTCCATTGGTGGACCGATCAATAACAATGTCGTGACGCTCCTGGAACGGAGTGATCATTACGATAGAAGATTTCACGAGCCTTTTAAGCCGTGGGGACTGCCGTCCCTCGGTAAAATGAAGCCAAAGGGTGTTAATCTTGAATCTTTGCTGGCTTCAGGTCCCGCGATCACAGGCTCTTTTGTCTCCGCTACGGTTCGTTTCCATCATAAAACAGGCCACCCGGAGGTTGTTATACTCATCGTTGCCTGTCGTTTGGAAGGATCAATCTATAAATTCCTGTTCGGAATATCCGGTGAGTATTACGGCCAGATATCTGCGTGTGCCGCCGGTGATCCGGTCTCCATTGAGACGGTTAACGGTTCGCTGCTGGTCAACAGTATGCCTGTTACCAGGTTCTACACACGTACGATCAACGGTCTTGTTGAATTGGCTGGCAGCAGTTGGAAAAAACTGACCGGGAAGGGTCTTGATACCGTCTGAACAAAAAAACGGCCGGAAGGTTACCTTCCGGCCGTTGCGTACTGTATTTATTGCACCTGCGTTTATGCAGCTTCCAGATCAGAAGCTTCACCGGCATCGCCACTGCTGGTTTCTTTTACTGCACCCTCTTTTGGAGCAAGGGATTCTGCCACCAAACGTAAATTACGGTAGCGAGCTATTCCGGTTCCTGCCGGTATCAAGCGACCCATGATAACATTCTCTTTGAGTCCGCGCAGGTAATCAACTTTTCCTTCTATCGCCGCCTGGGTCAATACTTTCGTCGTCTCCTGGAAGGATGCGGCTGAAATGAATGACTCGGTGGAAAGCGATGCCTTCGTAATACCAAGCAGCAGCGGTTCCGCAACTGCCGGGCGTTTTCCATCACGGAAGGCCTTGTCGTTCTCCTGCTCAAATACCCACCGTTCGATCTGATCATCAACCAGAAGATTGGTGTCACCGGTGTCCTTGATGCGTACCCGTCGCAGCATCTGACGGACGATAACCTCAATATGCTTGTCATTGATCTTGACGCCCTGCAGACGGTAGACTTCCTGAACTTCATCCACCAGATATTTTGCAAGTTCCTTGACACCAAGCACCCGCAGAATATCATGCGGATTGGATGAACCGTCCATGAGCGGTTCGCCGGCTCGGACATGGTCGCCTTCGTGGACACTGATATGTTTGCCTTTCGGAATCAGATATTCCTTCGGCTCGCCCAGTTCCGGCGTAACAAGAACTTTTCGTTTTCCTTTGGCATCTTTACCGTATGACACGCGGCCATCGATCTCGGTAATAACGGCAAAGTCCTTCGGCTTACGTGCTTCAAAAAGCTCGGCAACGCGCGGCAAACCACCGGTAATATCCTTCGTCTTCGTTGTTTCACGAGGAATCTTGGCGATAATATCACCGGCACTGATGACGGTGTCATCAATGACCGAGATATTGGCTCCGGCCGGCAGGAAGTAACGGCCGATAGTGCCGCCACCTTCTCCGGTAGCATCTTTGATGGCGATGCGCGGCCGTTTGTCGGTATCTTTGGTCTCAATGATAACCTTACGGGAAAGACCGGTTACATCATCGAGTTGCTCTTCCATCGTTACGCCTTCGAGGATGTCGGCGAACTTGACCCTGCCAGCGACTTCGGTAAGGATCGGCATGGTGTAGGGGTCCCACTCTGCAAGTGTCGCCCCCTGTTTGACCGCTCCACCGGGAGCAATCTTGATCTTGGCACCATACACGACGGTGTATTTCTCCCGCTCGCGGCCGGTTTCGTCGATAACGGCGATCTCGCCGTTGCGGTTCATAACGATATGGTGCCCGTCATTGTTGACAACGGTATTGACGTTAATATAGTTGATAATACCGTCGGCACGTGCTTCAAGCGATGTTTGCTCGGCGTGACGTGAGGCGGTACCACCGATGTGGAAGGTACGCATCGTCAGCTGTGTACCCGGCTCGCCAATCGACTGGGCTGCGATGACGCCGACAGCTTCACCCATGTTGACGCTATGACCGCGGGCAAGGTCTCGGCCATAACACTTGGCGCAAATACCGCGCTTGCTCTGGCAGGTGAGTACGGATCGAATTTTTACCTTTTCGATTCCTGCATCTTCTACCCGTTTAACCAGATACTCATCAATTTCCTGATTCATCTCGACCAGAACTTCGTCGGTCAACGGATCATGGATATCGTCGAGGGCGACACGTCCAAGGATGCGATCGCCGATCGGTTCAATAATTTCCCCTCCTTCTGTCAGAGAGGATACGATCAGGCCGTCCAAAGTTCCGCAATCGGTTTCAGTAATGATTGCATCCTGGGCGACGTCGACCAGTCGGCGGGTCAGGTAGCCGGAGTTGGCCGTTTTGAGAGCCGTATCTGCCAGACCTTTACGGGCGCCGTGGGTTGAGATGAAGTACTGGAGAACCGTCAGACCTTCGCGGAAGTTGGCTGTGATCGGGGTTTCGATGATCTCACCGGAAGGCTTGGCCATCAAACCACGCATACCTGCAAGCTGGCGAATCTGCTGCGCAGAACCACGAGCACCGGAATCGGCCATCATATGGATGGCATTAAACGAAGATGTTTCTATTTTGCTGCCGTCACGTGCGGTGACAATCTCTTTTGACAGGTTGTCAAGCATCTCGGTTGCAATTTCTTCTGTTGCCTTGGCCCAGATATCAATAACCTTGTTGTAGCGCTCGCCGTCGGTGATGAGACCTTCGGTGTACTGATTCTGGATCTCGGTGACCTCTTCATGGGCCTTCTCAATGATCGCCGGCTTTCCTTCCGGAATGACCATGTCATCCAGACAGATGGAGATACCGGCCAGATTTGCATACTTGAACCCTATTTCCTTGAGACGGTCGGCCAGGAGGACGGTCTCCTTGCTGTCAGACAGTCGATAACAGGTATCAACAAGATTCGACAGCTCTTTCTTGGTCATGACTTTGTTTATGGTTGAAAACGGCACTGCAGCAGGAAGGACGTCGCGCAACAGTATACGTCCAGCCGTGGTGTCAATCATTTGCGCTTTTTCATCGGTAGCCAGGTTCTTCATGCGGACTTTGATCAATGCCTGCATGTTGATTTCGCCGGCGTCGAATGCGATCCTGACTTCCTCAGGTGATGAGAAACAGCCGGATACATTCATGCCGGCCATGAGTTCCTGCTCAGTCGGGCGGTAGTACTCACCCTTGGCGTTAATTCTGTCACGAGTCATGTAGTAAGCCCCAAGAACCATATCCTGGGACGGTACGATGATCGGCTTGCCGTTGGCAGGCGAGAGAATATTGTTCGTTGACATCATCAGAACACGGGCTTCGACCTGGCTCTCAATGGAAAGTGGCAGATGAACAGCCATCTGGTCACCGTCGAAGTCGGCGTTGAAAGCGGTGCAGACGAGCGGATGCAGCTGGATGGCTTTTCCTTCGATCAGAACCGGTTCAAAGGCCTGGATTCCGAGGCGGTGAAGGGTCGGAGCACGGTTGAGCATGACCGGGTGCTCTTTTATGACTTCTTCCAGAACATCCCATACTTCAGGGCGCTCTTTCTCGACCATCTTTTTCGCGCTTTTGATGGTAGTAACCAGGCCGCGTTCTTCCAGCTTGTTGTAGATAAACGGTTTGAACAGTTCCAGCGCCATCTTTTTCGGAAGACCGCACTGGTGCAGCTTAAGCTCAGGCCCGACAACGATAACGGAACGGCCGGAGTAGTCAACACGTTTACCGAGCAGGTTCTGGCGGAAACGCCCTGATTTCCCTTTGAGCATATCGGAAAGGGACTTCAGCGGACGCTTGTTCGGGCCGGCGATGGCACGGCCGCGACGCCCGTTGTCAAAGAGGGCATCAACTGCTTCCTGAAGCATGCGTTTTTCATTACGGATAATGACTTCCGGAGCCTGAAGTTCACAAAGACGTTTCAACCGGTTATTACGGTTGATAACACGACGGTACAGATCATTCAGATCGGATGTTGCAAAGCGGCCTCCGTCCAGAGGTACCAGCGGGCGTAATTCGGGAGGAAGAACCGGAATGCATTCCAGAATCATCCACTCAGGTTTATTGCCGGAATGCCGGAACGCTTCAACAACTTTGAGCCGTTTAGCGGTCTTCTTGCGTTTCGCTTCGCTGGTAGACTCGACCATTTCAGTCCGCAGCGTTACGGCAAGATCTTCAAGATCAAGAGCACGGAGACATTCACGGATCGCTTCCGCGCCCATTCCGCCTGAAAATGCGTCGGTACCGTATTCCTGCTGCATCTTGATATATTTATCTTCTGACATTACTTCGCAAAACTGCAACGGGGTGTTCTTTGGATCACTGATAACAAACCCTTCAAAGTAGAGAACTTTTTCCAGGTCTTTGAGTGTGATGTCCAGCAGGTTGCCGATTCGAGAAGGCAGTGATTTCAGAAACCAGATGTGTGCAACGGGTGTAGCCAGGTCAATGTGCCCCAGACGTTCACGACGGACTTTCGAAGGGATAACTTCAACGCCGCATTTTTCGCATATAATGCCGCGATGTTTCATCCGTTTGTACTTGCCGCAGTTGCACTCATAATCTTTTGTCGGGCCAAATATCTTGGCGCAGAAAAGACCATCCCGTTCCGGTTTGAATGTACGATAGTTGATAGTCTCCGGTTTTTTTACTTCACCGTGAGAACGCTCCCGAATTTTATCGGGAGATGAAATTGATATGCGTATAGCTGAAAAGTGGAGTGGATCTTTTGGTTTATCAAAAAAGCTGAAATAATCTTCCACGATGCTCTCCTCCGTTTGTCTGAAGCCGCATGTCTGATTATGCAGACTCCGGCCAGGAAATCTTTATTGTTCTTCTTCACCTTCGAGCAGATCAACATCAAGGCAGAGGGATTGAAGTTCCTTGATGAGAACATTGAATGACTCGGGCAAGCCAGGTTCCAGGGTATGTTTGCCTTTTACGATCGCCTCATACATGCGGGTACGTCCGGAAACATCATCCGATTTGACGGTCAGGAACTCCTGGAGGGCATGAGCCGCCCCGTACGCTTCCATGGCCCACACTTCCATCTCCCCGAGCCGCTGGCCCCCGAATTGTGCCTTGCCGCCGAGTGGTTGCTGGGTCACGAGACTGTATGGTCCGATTGAACGTGCATGGATCTTGTCATCAACAAGATGATGCAATTTAAGTACGTACATGACTCCGACGGTGACTTTATTGTCAAAAGGTTCGCCCGTGCGTCCATCAAACAGGGTGACCTGACCTGATGAATGTAAATTTGCTTTTCCGAGCATCGCCTTGATCTGTGCTTCTGTTGCGCCCTCGAAAACCGGGGAAGCCATTGCTACGCCACGTTGCAGTCGACGGGCAACCTTAAGTAGTTCCGTGCGATCAAGGCCGTCAATAAATGCCCCTACTTCGTCGTCACCATAGACATCTTTCAGATAAGCTTTCAAGTTTACTTCGGAAGTCTGCTTTTCAAGCATATCCTCAATCTTCCAGCCGATGCCCTTTGCCGCCCATCCCAGATGAGTCTCCAGAATCTGGCCGACGTTCATACGTGAAGGTACGCCAAGTGGATTAAGAACAATCTCAACCGGCCGCCCGTCTTCCATATACGGCATGTCTTCTTCCGGTAAAATACGGGAAACAACACCCTTATTACCGTGGCGACCGGCCATCTTGTCACCGACCTGCAGTTTACGCTTGATGGAAATGTAAATCTTGACCATCTTTATTACGCCCGGCGGCAGATCGTCACCACGCTTCAACTTCTGGATCTTGTCCTCAAAAACGTTATGTATCAGGTCGATCTGGCGGTTGAGGGTTTCAAGAATCTGATGTACTTTATCATCGGTTTCTGTGTCATCACTTACAGAAATGGTGCCCCAGACAGAACTTGCCAGGTTCTGCAGTGATTCTTCAGTGATCTGTTTCCCTTTTGCAAGGACAAGATTCCCTTTGCTGTCATCAAGTTTGACCGCCAGGGTTTTACCGATCAAGAGACGTTTCAGCTTGCCGATAGCAGAGTCACGGATAATGCGGATCTCATCCTGCTCATCCTTGCGAAGCTTGTCCTCTTCGGCCTTCTCGATCAACTCGGTACGGGAGTCCTTGTCATTTCCTTTGCGGGAGAAAATCTTGGCCCCGATGACAGTTCCCTCAACACCTGGAGGAACAGTAAGCGAAGTGTCGCGCACATCACCGGCTTTTTCTCCGAAAATAGCCCGCAGAAGTTTTTCCTCAGGAGAAAGTTGGGTCTCTCCTTTTGGAGTGATCTTGCCGACCAGAATGTCTCCCGGTTTTACTTCAGCGCCGATACGGATGATGCCCGATTCATCGAGATCCTTGAGAGTTTCCTCTCCAAGGTTAGGAATATCAGATGTGATTTCTTCCTTGCCGAGTTTCGTATCGCGGGCAACACACTCGAATTCCTCAATATGGATGGACGTGTAACGGTCATCCTTGATGAGTTTTTCAGAGATGAGGATCGAATCCTCGTAGTTGTATCCGCCCCACGGCATGAAGGCAACGACGATGTTCTGTCCAAGTGCCAGCTCACCCATGTCGGTTGACGGCCCGTCGGCGATGACGGCACCGCGTCTGACCTTGTCGCCAACCTTGACCACCGGCTTGTTGTTAATGCAGGTGTTCTGGTTGGAGCGGGCAAACTTGATCAGGTTATAGATATCGACACCGGTGCCGTTTTCATCGATTTCATTTTCATCGATCTTTACAACAATTCGAGCGGCATCAACCGATTCAACCTCGCCAT
>JBAVTM010000258.1:0-4372 GCA_049696195.1 Desulfuromonadaceae bacterium
CCCCTGGACAATTATGTCGTTTACGCACATGGCCACCAGATCTATGCCGACCGTATCGTGGCGGTCAGCCAGAAAGGCACCCTTGAGCTTTGTGCCAACACCGTCGGTACCGGAGACCAGAACGGGATTTTTATATTTTGACGTGTTGAGAGAAAATAACCCGCCAAAACCACCAATGTCAGCCAGTACCTCCGGCCTTGACGTAGCCTTTACTAACGGCTTGATAAGGTTGACAAATTTATTACCGGCAGCAATATCAACCCCGGAATCTTTATAGGTCACAGGTTTTTCATTCATACTATTCTCCCCCTCATATGCAAAGAATCTTTGTAGAACATGGCCTCTAAAAAGTCAATTTCAAACTGGCTTAAAAAGCGCATTAAACAGAATTTCTCTTGACAATTCCTCATCTTTTAGTAAGTTAGAAAGGATTTTCTGCGCTTTTTTGGGCAGAAAAATCAATTCGTTAACGCACGTATCCTGTTTGTCAGGGCTGGGATCATTGAACATGTTATCGAAACTCCCACCATATCTTACCCCTACCATGACCTGCCTCTGCGCGGCTCTTCTCTGTGCCTTGATGGCGCCATGCCCCGCCAGGGCGGATATCTACCGGTATGTTGACGCAGATGACATCGTCCATTTCACCGATGCACCCACAGACAAACGCTTCACCGTTTTCATGCGCGACATCAAAAAAGACAAGCAACTGCGGACAAAACTCAAATATGCTTCATCGGTTAATCCGGCCGAATATGAGCAGCTCATCAAGACCTGCTCGGATAAATACGGCGTTAATCCGTGCCTGGTAAAGGCGGTAATCCATGCCGAATCAGGCTACAATCCGAATGCCGTTTCCAGTAAAGGCGCCAGCGGTCTGATGCAGCTGATGCCCTCCACCGCCAGGTCCCTGAAAGTTGCGGACCGTTTCAACCCCAAAGATAACGTCGAGGGTGGGGTAAAATACCTTCGCTTTCTGCTCGATACGTTTCGGGGCGATGTTTCACTGGCCGTGGCGGCCTATAATGCCGGGCTCACCAAGGTCGCAAAGTATGGCGGGATTCCCCCCTATAACGAAACACGCACCTATGTAACCCGGGTTCTTTCGTACATGAAGTCCTATCAGGAAAGCGGAATTTAACAATGACTGCACGTCGGCCGAATCAGGTCATGAACCTCCCCAACATCCTCACCATGACGCGGATTGCGGCCATCCCGCTCCTTGCGGCGTTCCTGATGTCGCCCTCCCGATCCGCCGGTTTCTGGGCTGCCGCCCTCTTTGCAGTGGCATCGATCACGGACTGGCTGGATGGTTATCTGGCCCGGCGGATGGGCATCGTCACCATATTCGGCAAATTTCTGGATCCGATAGCCGACAAACTGATTGTCATGGCGGCTCTGATCATGATCCTCCCTTTTAATCGGGTTCCGGCCTGGATGGTACTGGTTATCCTGGGGCGTGAGATCATTATAACCGGTCTGCGCGGTATTGCTTCGAGTGAGGGGATTGTCATTCAGGCCAGCGATCTGGGAAAGTACAAGACCATATTTCAGATTGTTGCGATTATCGGACTTGTTCTGCATTATGACTACAACTGGTTTTTCGGCATTTCACACGCGCTCCTGACAGTAAACATGCACAATGTAGGCATGTTCTTTCTCTGGATCGCCACGGTTCTGACCGTCTGGTCAGGCGTTGATTATCTGTTCCGGTTTATCAGGGTTATAGTCCGCTAGTTTCCGGATGGAAACTACCTGTTTGATTGCCCCAGCATGATCTCAAACTTCTCACCGTTTCGCTGAAACAGCACCCGATCTTTCCGGACCTCCTCTACCGTAGTGCCTTCAATTACTGATCCGTGTGAAACCGGTACTCCGTTGACTATCGCCATACTGTCCGAACCACTGTTCTGGAACGCGATGCCATTGACCCTGAGACTCGGAACGGCAGCGGCAGGAGCCGCTCCTTTTTCCGCGCCATCCGCTTCTTTCCGCACGTCGGATACGCCTGTAACAGCTGCTTTCGGCGCTCTTTTGTCAATAGCCCTGGCTGCCTTACCTGCCGCGGGCGGTTTGTTACGCTGTGTACGTGAGACTTCGACGGACGGTTCTTTGCGAGCCGGAACCACTACTATTTCAGCGGGGGGTGTTTCGGATTTGATCACCGGAGGAGGGACCTTTGCCTGAAGAGTTCTGGCGGCGGTTGCCGGTAGTGAGGTGGCTGTTTCCTGCGGCGCCTTCGTATCTTTGATGAAATACAGGGCGACAGCTGCTCCGCCGCCAAAAACCAGAAGAAACAACAGCGCAAGGGAGTACGGAGAAAACTTCCGGGAAGAATCAACCGTTTTCAGAATATCCGTATCGATCTTCAACGAATGTGGAGTGTGGACAGTTTTTTCATTCTCCAGTTTCTTCAGTGCCTTGAGAATAGAACTCATTTGATGTTTCCTGACGTTTTTTCGATCTGTTTGCCGGCAGGTATGCCGGTTGTTTCATTACTCCTGACAGTACTCGTGGTCACGGCAAGTGCGGCGCAGAGGAGAATCAGGATGATGATGCCGACCAGCGCCAAAGAGTACCGCCTCCCCTTGCGAACACTCCGCAGCTCTCCTATGGCCCGGGCGACAATGCCGGCAGAAATACGTCGCCGCTCATCACCGTAGCCGACCAGCAGCGCCCGGTCACAGAGATTATTGATCAGGCGGGGTAATCCGCGGGTATACAGATGTATCAATTTGAGTGCTGAGCTGCTGAACGAGACACCCCCCGTTTCGCCGGCGACCACCATCCGGTGACGGATATAGGTACGGGTCTCATCCATGCTCATCGACCTGAGCCGGTAACGCACGGCGATGCGCTGGTTCAACTGCCTCAATTCCGGCAGGTTCAGAAGGGTTGACAGTTCGGGCTGTCCTGCCAGGACAATCTGAATCAGCTTGTCGTTTTCGGTTTCAAGATTTGAAATGAGTCTCAGCTGTTCCAGAATCTCCGGCGTCAGATTCTGGGCTTCGTCGATCACAAGAACAACGGTAATGCCCCGCGAGTTCTCTGCCAGCAGAAATCTGTTAAGCTCTCCAAGCAGTTCGTTGGTATACGTGCTCTCGCACGTAAGTCCAAATTCGTGATTGATGCTGCGGAGCAGCTCTACTCCGGACAGACAGGGATTGAAAATCAACGCGGACCGGTAGTTATCCTCGTTCAGTTGACCGAGAAGCGTCCGGAGTACGGTCGTCTTGCCGGTTCCCACCTCTCCGATAAGCTCGATAAACCCATAGTGGTTATTGATGCCGTACAGCAGGTGGGCAAAGGCTTCCTTGTGATTTTTGCTGAGGTAAATGAAACGAGGATTTGGCGTCAGAGTAAACGGTTTTTCGTTGAATCCAAAGTATGTAGTATACATAGGCAGGTTACCGGTTAAAAGAAAGGTTGGCGAAGATATTCACATGGTTGAATTTAAAATGCCGCCCAATTAAGAGTTGTGTATTTCATAAAAGCTGACTATTTTCAAGAGAAATCAAAGGCAGCCGGTTTCGTTCACGAATGAAGAATTCCTCACTGCCGGACAAGGTTTTTTGTTAATGCACTACATCACATATAACACTGCAACAATCTGTAATAAAGATATTATTCATGGATTATCCGGCACATCGAGTCTCGTTTCAGCACGCTATCCAGTCCGGTTGACCGACCATTATGCCGGTCTTATCAGGCGTCCGGACGATGCCATCTGGAAGCAGTGTATGCCTGATGCACGCGAATTGGAAGATTATTCCCAATGTCCCGATCCATTGGACGAGAAGGCCTTGAGCCCGGTCCCGGGTCTCATTCACCGTTATCCTGACCGGGTGGTCCTGCTCGTTTCCGATCGCTGCCCGGTGTACTGCCGCTTTTGCATGCGAAAACGGCTCGTGGGAAGCGGTGATGCCCCGATGGGAGAAGACGAGCTTCGCTCCGCTCTGGAGTACATCGCAGTGCACCCTTCAATCCATGACGTTATTCTGTCCGGCGGCGACCCGCTGATGCTTGACGACCGGTCGTTGTCAAAAATCCTGACCGGTCTGCGGGCAATTCCCCATGTTGCCATCATCCGTATCGGCACCAGGATTCCGGTCACGCTCCCCGAGCGGATAACCCCGGAACTCTGCAGCCTGCTCCGCACGTTTCATCCTCTCTACATCAACACTCATTTCAATCACCCCGATGAAATCACCGCCGCTTCCGGAACCGCCTGCGCCCGGCTGGCGGATGCCGGCATCCCGCTGGGTAATCAGACGGTGCTGCTGAAGGGGGTTAACGATTCGGTTGAGACCATGAGGAGCCTGATGACCGGGCTGCTCGCAATAAGGGTCAGGCCGTATTATCTGCACCAGAT
>JBAVTM010000259.1:0-5212 GCA_049696195.1 Desulfuromonadaceae bacterium
CGGTACGACCGATGCCGATGCCGTAGCATCCCATGAAAATAATCTGCTCCCTGCCATTGGCATCAAGGTAGGTAGCGCTCAGTGCCTTGGAATATTTTGTTCCCAGCTTGAAAACGTGCCCGACTTCAATGCCGCGCCACATTTCGAGTTTCCCGGATTCGCAGCGGGGACAGGCATCGCCCGCCTCCACAGTACGGATATCGACGAATTCAGACACCTCGAAATCACGGCCGCACCCTGCATTGATATAATGCTGATCCACCTCATTGGCGCCCAGAACGACATTGGTCATACCCTGAACGACCCGGTCGGCAACCACCGGAATGTCCTGTTTGAGCCCGATCGGCCCCAGAAAGCCGACAGGAGAACCGGTGCAGGCAAAGATCTGCTCTTCGGTCGCCATCTGGATTTCGGCCCATCCCAGGTAATTCTTGAGCTTGAGCTCGTTAAGTTCATGATCCCCGCGCAGCAGCGCCATCGCCAGTTCACCGGTGTCGGAAGCGTACACAAGCGTTTTTACCGTGCGATCAGTCGCAACGTTCAAAAAAGCGGCAACCTCGGCAATGGTTTTCATTTCCGGTGTCGAAACCTTCTGTAACGGTTCAGCGGTAGATTCGCATCGTGCTGTAAACAAAGGGGATTCCGCTTTTTCGATATTCGCGGCGTACCGGCAAGCGTCACAGGAAACGATGGCATCCTCTCCGGAATCCGCCAGCACCATGAACTCATGCGAAGAAGATCCGCCGATGCTGCCGGTATCGGCTTCGACCGCCCTGAAATTGAGCCCGCACCGCTCGAAGATGCGCATATACGCGTGGAACATCTTGCTGTAGGAAAGATCCGCGGCGGCGCTGTCTACGTCGAATGAATAGGCATCCTTCATGATGAACTCGCGGCCGCGCATCAGACCGAAGCGGGGACGAATCTCGTCGCGGAATTTGGTCTGGATCTGATAAAAGTTAAGCGGCATCTGCCGATAGCTTTTAATCTCGCGCCGCACCATGTCGGTGATGACCTCTTCGTGGGTCGGTCCCATACAGAATTCCGCATCTTTCCGGTCTTTGAAGCGCAACAGCTCTTTGCCGTAAAAAGACCAGCGGCCCGACTCCTGCCACAGCTCCGCCGGCTGGACGCTCGGCATCAGCATTTCGATCGCATCGGCCTTGTTCATCTCTTCCCGGACGATGTTTTCAAACTTGCGAATCGAGCGGAGTCCAAGCGGCAGGTAATTATAAATTCCGGAAGCAAGTTTGCGGATCATCCCGGCTCTCAACATCAGCTGGTGTGAGACCACCTCGGCGTCCGAAGGAGTTTCCTTGATGGTCGGAATAAAATAGCGTGAATACAACATTAAGCATCCCCAGAGTGGTACGTTCATACCAAGATAATTTTAGTAATAACTGTCTTTACGGCATCACGGTGAAAGGGATGATAAAACCCCTACAATTTGGATATCTCTTCAATCAATGCGTCAGCCAGCCTGTCTTCGGGCACCTTGCGAACTATTTCGCCGTGGCGGAACACGAGACCCTCTCCTTTTCCGCCCGCGATACCCACATCCGCCTCGCGTGCTTCACCCGGGCCATTAACGGCGCACCCCATGACAGCGACCGTGATCTGCTTGTCTATCCCCTGCAGCCGTCTCTCGACCTCCTCCGCTACCCGGATCAGATCAATCTGGCATCGCCCGCAGGTCGGACAGGATACAAAGTTTACGCCGCGCTGACGTAATCCGACCGCCTTAAGGATGTCATACGCAACCCGTACCTCATCTTTCGGCTCACCGGTCAGCGAAACGCGCATCGTATCACCGATCCCGTCCGCCAGCAGTATTCCAAGCCCGACTGACGACTTGATTGTCCCGGAAAAGAGTGTGCCGGCCTCGGTAATGCCGATGTGCAGGGGATAATCGGATTGTTCGGAAAAGAGGCGGTACGCGGCGACGGTCTTCATCACGTCAGATGCTTTGAGAGAGATCTTGATCTCCCGGTAGTTTAAATCTTCAAGAATGCGAATATGCCCCATGGCAGATTCAACCATCGCCTCGGCTGACGGGTGGCCATACCGCTGTAACAGTTCCTTTTCAAGCGAACCGGCGTTGACTCCGATCCGGATCGGGACCTTGCGCTCGGCAGCGGATGCAATAATCTCGGCAACCTTCCACTTTTCGCCGATATTGCCTGGATTCAGGCGCAGACCGTCGATTCCCCCCTCAAGAACCTGCAGCGCCAGTTTATAGTCAAAATGGATGTCGGCAACAACAGGAATGGGGCTCATCTGCTTGATCTGTGACAAGGCGCGGGCGGCATCCAGGTCAGGCACCGCACAACGGACGATTTCACAGCCGACTTCTGCAAGCACCCGGATCTGGGCGATTGTTGCGGGTATATCACGTGTGTCAGTGCTGCACATCGACTGCACGGAACAGGGAGCAGCTCCGCCGATCGGTACCTGGCCGATATGTATTTGTCTGGTCATTTTTTTCATGAATCGACATAGTGCCAAAGGCGGGCGTGAAAGTCAAGAACGGCGCGTAGTTTCGGTGATAAATCACCCATATGTGACACATGGCATGGGCCGTCTCGCGAGTGTCAAAAACAGTTGTCAGAGTTTATATCAACACTCCCCGGACACTGCCGTTTATAGAAAGGTAACAAAAAAGGGAGCCGCTTGGTGAGCAGACTCCCTGAATTTATTTGGTGGAGGTTAACGGGATCGAACCGATGACCTCGTCGCTGCCAGCGACGCGCTCTCCCAGCTGAGCTAAACCCCCACAAAGTGAACCGTCTATTTACCAAACTAAAAATGACGTGTCAATATTTTTCTATAAATATCTTTTACAGCAACACCCAGCCGCGCCTTGACGCCTCTTTACATCCGGTGTATAGGTGGGACACCTCGTACATTATCTATCCGCCTGGAGACCTATAATGCCGCACACCGATCTGACCTGGAATACGACCCTGCTCTACCCTGCCCCTGATTCGCCCGAACTGGAAGCCGATCTTGGCTCGTTCGAACAGCTGGCAGCCGATTTTCGCGATACATATTTTGAAAAGGTTGCGATACTGGACAACACGGCCCTTCTGACGTCTATTCGAGAGTACGAGGCGCTGCAGACCCGCATGTCGAAGCCGTTTTGCTACGCCCATCTGCTGTTTGCCGCCGACTCGGGAAATGAGGTGTTCCGCGCCCTATCCCAGCGTTGCTCCGAGCTGGGGAGCAGACTTTCCCAGCAGCTGCTCTTTTTCGACCTGGAGCTTATGGAGCTGGACGACGAGCGCTTTGAATCATTCCGGACTCTTCCCGAGGCAGCCGGCTACCTCCATTTCCTGGAAGGGATCCGCAAATTCCGCCCCCACACCCTCAAGGAGAATGAGGAGCGGCTCCTGACCCGCAAGGATCTGACCGGGGTCCGCGCCTTCACCAAGCTGTTCGACGAGCTTTCGGCGTCATTTGTCTATGAGATGGAAATTGACGGCGAATTGCGGAAGCTTGCCGGTGAAGAACTGCTCTCTCTCCTTCACCACTCATCTCCTGATGTCCGGTTCCGGGCAATGACGCTTTTCCTGGAACGTCACGGCGAGCACGGCATCGTCTATAATGCGGTCTTCAACAACATGGCTCTCGACCATGGCCAGGAGATGGAATTACGCCGGTACCAGACGCCGATCCAGCCGACCAATATCGGCAATGAGATCCCTGACGAAGCGGTCGAACACCTGATGAGCGTAACCGAAGCCAATTACGGCCTGGCCCAGGAGTATTTCCGGATCAAGGCCGGCATGCTCAAGATGAAAAAACTGCGTAATTGCGATATTTACGCCCCGGTAGCCGAAGCGGAACGGAGCTATGCCTTTGACGAGGCGCGGGATCTGGTGGTGCAATCATACCGGGAGTACGACCCTCAGTTCGGCGACATCGTCGAGGCGTTCTTTACCGAGCGCCGTGTCGATGTCCTCCCCCGTACCGGGAAATCGGGAGGGGCATTTGCCATGGGGATATCTCCCGAGCTGCCGCCGTTTCTGCTGCTGAATTTCACCGGCACCCTGCGCGACCTGGCCACCATCGCCCATGAAGCGGGGCACGGCCTGCATTTTGTGATCTCCCAGAAACAGAGCCTGTTGAATTACCATGCTCCGCTTCCCCTGGCGGAAACCGCTTCGGTATTCGGTGAAATGCTGCTGACCCGCAGGCTGCTCGATAACGAAACGGATCCGGCCGTACGCAGATCGCTGCTCTGCGCCAAAATCGAGGACATCATTGCCACAACCTTCCGTCAGACCGTGCTGACTCGTTTCGAGCTCCGCCTCCATAATGAACGGACCGGGGGGCTGCTGTCCAATGACCGCATTGCTGAAATCTGGCTGGAGGAAAACGGCAAACTGTACGGCGACTCGGTCGAGATGATTCCCGCCTATCGCTGGGGCTGGAGTTATATCAGTCATTTTATCCATAGCCGGTTCTACTGCTATTCCTACACCTTTGCCGAACTGCTGGTGTTGGCGCTCTTTCAGAAATATCGCGAGGATGGAGATTTATTCAAGCCTGGCTACCACGCCCTGCTGGAATCGGGGGGGGCGCTGTCACCGGCGGATACCGCCCGTATTGCCGGGATTGACATCACCGACAGCGGATTTTGGCAAAAAGGGTATGATGTTCTGGCAGGATTAATTGAAGAGTTGAAACTGATTGCTTAAATCACAGCTTTAAGGATAGGGACGATGGCCGGACAAGAAAAAGAGCTGCTGGAAGCGCTTACCAGTTCACGCATTCTGACCTCGATGATTACTCCGGCGGTGCTGATATCGGCATGCGGCACGCTGATATTTTCCACGTCGGCCCGCCTGGGGCGCATCTTTGACCGGGTCAATGTCATGAAGGGTGAAGTCGAAGCGATTATAACGGGGAAGATTTCATATCCGGAAGAACGGATGGTGCATCTGCGTGACCAGATCGGCCTCCAGAGACGACGGGCACGGCTGATCCAGAAGGCGATGGCGGCCCTTTATACCGCGACACTGCTCTTTGTCGCCTCCAGCCTGGCCATAGCCGTCAATGTTGCATACGGCAGCGATAATCAGGCCTGGATCCCGACATTGCTGGCTCTCAGCGGCGGACTGTTTCTTTTTGGCGCCTCGGTGGTACTGCTCTACGAAAGCCGCTTCAATCTCCGCTTCGTCCACCGCTCGATCGATTTCATCGAATTCCT
>JBAVTM010000260.1:0-2249 GCA_049696195.1 Desulfuromonadaceae bacterium
AGCAGTACAAGCAGTACAAGCAGTACAAGCAGTACAAGCAGTACAAGCAGTACAAGCAGTACAGCCGGCACAACCGGCACAACCGGCACAACCGGCACAACCGGCACAAACGGCACAAACGGCACAAACGGAACATCCTGCACAAACGGAACAGCCTGCACAAACGGAACAGGCAGTACAAACGGAACAGGCAGTACAGCCGGTACAAGCAGTACAAGCGGTACAAGCTGTACAACCGCCGCCGGTTGAGGCGAAACCTGCGGTTCCGGCTGCTGCTCTTGCGGTCACCGGAGTTGCGGCGGTCGAAGCGGGGATTGAAATCGGGGGTTCCGGCCGGATTGAAAAATTTAAGGTCATGAAGTTGGAACATCCGGAACGGATCGCCATCGACATCCCTGATGCGGGTTCATCACTGACAAAAAGAACTATACCGATCAACCGGTTCGGCGTCAGCAATGCTCGAGTCGGACGGAACAAAGGTTTCCTGCGGATTGTGCTGGATACGAAACTCCGTACGTTTCCACCGTTTCGGGTGAGCCCTTCCGCCAGCGGCCTGCTGGTCGAATTTACGCAGTAATCACAACCTGAAAGGAATTAATCGCATGAGTGCAACAACTACTATCGGCGTTATCGGCGGCAGCGGGCTGTATGAGATGGAGGGGCTTGAACAGGTAGAACGGATCAGGATTGAGACCCCTTTCGGCGACCCGTCCGACGAATACGTCACCGGCGTGTTGAACGGGGTACAGATGGTGTTTCTTCCCCGGCATGGTCGCGGTCACCGTCTGCTGCCGTCCGAGGTCAACTACCGCGCCAATATCTACGGCATGAAGAAGCTCGGCGTGGAGCGGATTATCTCCGTCTCTGCCGTCGGGAGCCTGAAGGATGCCATCGCCCCGGGACATATCGTGATTCCGGACCAGTTTATCGACCGCACCAAGGGGATCAGGAAGGACACGTTTTTCGGTGACGGCATTGTTGCCCATGCCGGCTTCGCCGATCCGGTCTGCTCCGATCTTTCGAACACACTCTTCAACGCCGCCCGGAAAGCCGGGGCAACAACGCACAAGGGGGGGACATACATCTGCATGGAAGGGCCGGCCTTTTCGACCCGTGCCGAATCATTTTCCTATCTGGCCCTGGGGGCCTCCGTCATCGGCATGACGAACCTGACCGAAGCCAAGCTGGCCCGCGAGGCTGAGATCTGCTACGGCATCATCGCCCTTTCGACCGATTACGACTGCTGGCACGATTCCCACGATGATGTCACCGTCGAGGCGATCATCCAGATCATTTGCCAGAACGTGGCGATGGCCAAGAACATCATCCGCCATGCGGTGGCGGAAATCGGAGGGGAGCGGGGCTGCTCCTGCGGCAGTGCGATGCAGTATGCCGTGATTACCGATCGCTCCTTTATTACTGAAGCCGCCAGGGAGAAGCTGGCGCCGATCATCGGGAAATATCTGTAACAGAGATTGTTTGGCTGCGTATAAAAAGAAAAGGCTGGTGCCGTGTGGCGCCAGCCTTTTTCTTTTGATTATAATTGTTCAACGGTCGAGAGCACACCGGCGGCGGGTTTTGCCGACCGGTGCTGCGCTTAGTTATGCCAGTTCAATTTTCAGGCTTTTACCGAGGGCAAGGGCTGCTCTTTCGAGAGTCTGCAGAGTGACTGAAACATTGGTGGGATCGAGTAGCCTGTCCAAGGACATGCGGCTGGTGTGCATCTTTTCGGCCATAGCGGTTTTTGATAGTTTTGCTTGCTTCATTTCAATTTCAATCTGGTAAGCAATAACCCGTTTAATGGCGGCGGCTTCCGTATCCGCTCGAAGACCTTCTTCCTCAAGGAACTCATCAAAGTTTGATCCTAAATGTTTGTTTTTCATTTTGAACCTCTTTTGTAGGTGCCAAGGCGGATTAATGCCGTCTTGAGTTCGTTTTGCGGAGTCTTCTGTGATTTCTTGATAAATCCGTGAAGTAAAATCATGTGCTCGCCGTCAACCGTAAAGAATACCCGTGCGATACCATCAGCCAACCTGGTTCGAACTTCCCATAAATCCTTGTCGATCTTTCTGATGAGCGGCATTCCCAAAGGCCAGCCAAGCTGGGCCGTCTTGATATCTTCGCCGATTTGACGCTTGTCATCACGATGCAAATCCTTCAACCAGTCCCGGACCGGCTCATTACCTGCTTCGGAACGATAAAATACGACTTTAAGGACAAATGAAATATCGGTCATTTGCGATCTATTG
>JBAVTM010000261.1:0-12134 GCA_049696195.1 Desulfuromonadaceae bacterium
GTCGAAGTTATTGAGGGTTTCCAGAGCCTTTTTAACTCCTTCACCATTCAGCTGCTTGTTATTGTCAGCGATTCTGAGCCCTTCAGCCCAGACCAGACCATAGGCCCACCCTCGTATATAGACTGTATCGGGGCTTTTTGCAGGATGTTTCTTGTTCCATTCCAGAATTTTCTTCATACCGGGAACATTGGCGCCGTAGGGTACGTGCGTAGTCATGCCGTATACCCCTTCAGCTGCTTCTTTGGCGAGAGCAGGCAATGCTTCAGTCATTCCGTAGTTGCCCATGAAAAACTTGGTTTTGATTCCCAGTTTCTTGGCATCCTTGAGCAGAACGGCACACCAGGATACGGTGGTCTGAACATACGCGTAATCGGGAGCTTTTTTCTGCATGTTGAGCAGGTTGGAGGTTACATCCTGAAAGCTGGCCGGAATGATCTCTTCATGTACCAGGTCGATGCCGAGTTCTTTTGCGTACTGCCTGCCGGCTTCAATCGGGGCTTTCCCAAAACCGTGATTCGGGTAGATGAACGCAACTTTCGGGGCACCTTTGCCTTTGAAGTCCTTCTTAACATACTGGAGGAAACCGCGAATTTGGTCCGAATAGCTGGCGCCGACAAAGAAATTGTACGGCGTTTTGGCCGGATTTGTCAGATGCCCGGAGAATGATGCGGAAAAATACGGAATTTTGTCTTTGGAAACGATGTCCTTCAATGCCTCTGTATCGCCGGTACCCCAGCCGTTGATCATGACAACTTTATCCTGCTCGACGAATTTCTTGTATGCGGCATTTGCCTGGGGAATTTTGTATGAATAATCCACGTTCATCAAATCTATCTGCTTGTTATTGATACCGCCCTTTGAGTTGATGTAGGCAATTGCGTCCTGAACCCCCTCGGCGAAGGGCTTACCCACATCGGCCGTTACGCCGGTAAGATCCCAGATTCCGCCGATTTTAATCTTTTCCGCAGCAAATGAAGTCGATGCTGCAACAAGTACTGCTGCCAGTGTAGCCATGATTCTGTTCAGTTTCATACATACCTCCCTTTCTGTGTGTGCTGCCTCTCATGGAATATCACATCGCTTAGTCGCGAGATGAGTCTGGATATGGTGTCTAATGTGAGAACGGGTAGAGCTTCCAGTAGTTTTTGATACTGTGCCAACGTGCAGCGATGCCGTTTGGCTCGAAAATAAGGAAAATTATCACCAGCATGCCGAACACCAGTTCCTTCATTGCCGCCAGCTTATTGATTAGTTCCGGGAAGGATCCGGAAAGTGATGCTGTAACCATTCTGAGCAGCTCAGGCAGCAGAGTAATGAAGACGGCACCGTAAATTGACCCGAGAATGCTGCCGAGACCGCCGATAATGATCATGCCGAGGTAATCAATCGCAACGGTGACCGGAAAGGTCTCCGGAGAGATGATTTTTGCCTGATAGGCAATCAGAGCGCCCGCAACTCCTACATAAAAGGAGCTGATGCCGAAGGAGAGAAGTTTGTATTTCAGAATGTTGACCCCCATAACCTCGGCCGAGATCGCCTGGTCGCGAATTGCCACAAACGCTTTACCGACCTTTGTGCGAAACAGGTTCTTTGCGAAAAGTACCGCACAGATTGCGATAACAAAAATCAGCACAAACAGTCTGGCGTCTGAGTCTATGGCAAAACTTCCCAGCATCGGTGTCGGAATGGTGAGTCCGGCGACGCCGCCGGTTACAGATTCCCACTTGACGATGATAAACTCTACGATGAAATGGGCGGCCAGCGTAGCCATAGCAAGGTAGAGTCCCTTGATCCGGAGTGACGGGATGCCGACAAACATGCCGAATGAAGCGGTAATCAACCCTGCCAGGGGGATGCTGAGATAGAAGGGCATGTTGAATCTAGTGCCGAGATAGCCGCAGGAAAAGGCGCCGATCGCCATGAATGCGGCATTGCCGAGTGATATCTGGCCGGTGAAGCCGGTCAGTATGTTGAGGCCGATAGCCCCGATGATCGCTATACCGATCCGGTTGATGATGTCGAGCAGATAGCCGGGGGTGTAGAGCGGCAGCGTGAACAGAACGCAGAGGAACATGCCCATCATGATCCGGGCCGTTCTCGATTCAAAGATGGTCATGTCTGCCGTATAGGAAGTCTTGAAGTCACCGCATCGCATAAATCCTCACTTTTAGTAAGTTGAAAATTAAACCCGCTCGATCTTCTTTTTGCCGAACAGTCCATAGGGTTTGAACATCAGAATCAGGATCAGCGCGATATACGGGGCGACTTCCTTGGCCCCGCCACCGACGACCGGATCGATATATCCGCCGGAAAAATTCTCCAGTATGCCGATAATAAGCCCCCCCACGATCGCTCCGAGAATACTGTCAAGTCCCCCCAGAATTACGACCGGAAGGACTTTGAGCCCCATGAAGCTCAGCGACATATCGATGCCGCCTCTGATAGTGCCGAGCAGAATGCCACCCATGGCCGATACGATTGCAGCGATAGCCCAGGATATGGCAAACATCTTCTTGACACTGATTCCCATCGAGAGGGCAACCTGCTGGTTCGAAGCCGTTGCCCGCATGGCCACGCCGATTTTTGAATATTTGAAGAATGACGTCAGAACCACAACCAGGATCGTCACGCAGCCGATCGCATACAGGTACCCCTGTGAAACCGGAATCGGTCCGATTTGCACCGGTTCACTTGGAAATACCTCGGGAAACGGGATGGTGTCGGTGCCGTATGCCAGTTGAATAAGTGCTTTCAGGATGCTTGAGAGGCCGAGGGTGACCATGATCACGGATATCAGGTGGGAGCCGATCAGGGGGCGCAGAATCAGGCGCTCGATAATGGCGCCGAGCAGTGCCGAAAAGGCGAAGGTGATCAGGATCGCCTGCCAGAACGGAATCTGATATTTGGAGAGGAGGTTAAGGCAGAGATATGCCCCGACCATCAGAAACTCCCCCTGCGCAAGATTAAGGGCGCTGGTGGCCTTATAGATAATGACGAATCCGGTCGCCACAAGAGCATAAATACTACCGACCACGATGCCGTTGATAAGAAGTTGCAGGAGAAACGTGATGTCCATGGTGGCTACTCCGCTTTAGCAAGTGAGAAAGTATTTCTGCGTTATTTTATCGGAAATAATTTCGAAATGGCGCTGATCCTGTTTGCCGGGCTAGGTTGTTTTGATGGTTACGGTCGTCCTGATATGCCCGGTCTTTCCGTCCGGAAATTCGACAGTGGTGTCGATGGGAACAGCATCAACCCCAACGTGAAGGGCATCGACAAGTCCTTTGTAGATGACTCCGACTGATCCGCGCCGTAGCTTGCCGGTGCGGGTCAACTCCCCCTCGTCGGCGTCCAGTTCCTTATAAATAATGGCGAAGCGGGCGATCCGTGCCTGATCAGGAACCGCCGCATTCGCTTTTGTAACCTCCCCGGCAATCAACTCCATGACTTCAGGTCGTGAGGTCAGATCGGCAAAGCTCATATAGGACAGCTTGTTGTCACCGGCCCATTTTCCTACCACACGGCTGGAAATGCCTATCAGGGCACCCAACGAAGCACCACCCCCGCCGAATACGACCGCTTCGGCGATATACGGTGAAAAACGGAGGTTGTTCTCGATCTGCTGCGTCGAAAAATGCGAACCGTCAGGCAGGGTCAGTACATCACCGATCCGGTCTGTAACGGTGAGGTGACCGTTGGAGTCCAGGAAGCCGGCATCGCCGGATCTGAGCCAGCCATCTGCGGTAACGGCCTTCCTGGTTGCCTCTTCATCACCGTAATATCCCTTGAAAAGTCCGGCGCTTCGCGAAAGAACCTCACCGTTCTCGTCAATCCTGATCTCGGTGCCGGGCAGCGGCAAGCCGACGGTGGTTCCCTTCACGCCGCCGTTGCGATGCATGCAGGTTACCCCGGCGATCTCCGTCTGTCCGTAGAGCTGTTTCAGATTGACCCCGATTGCATGGAAGAATCTGAAAACGTTGGTGCCGAGCGAGGCGCCTCCGGTAAGTGCCGAACGGACATGGGAAAGGCCGAGACGATCCCTCAGCGCCCTGAAGAGGAGTATGTCGGCACAGAAACGCCCGGCCTGCAGAGTGAGCGGTGGCGATGTCCCTGCCAGCAGGCAGTCGGCATAGCGCTCGCCGATCGGCATGAACGTGTTGTACATGAATTTTTTAAACGGAGTCGAGTCCATCATCCTGACGCGCACTGAGGCGGCAATTGCTTCCCACACTTTTGGGGGAGAGAGCATGATATGGGGACCGATTTCACGCAAATCGGCCATGGCTGTTTCCTGTTTTTCTGGAAAATTGACCGTATAGCCGACGACAAGCGGTGCCGCAACCGACATGAGCTGTTCGCCGAACCAGGCCAGCGGGAGCAGCGAAACAAATTCATCCCCGGCATTTTTGGGATCAGCCTCATTGAAGGCGATGCTCATGCTGATCAGGTTCCGGAAAGAGAGCATAGCGCCTTTGGGCTGCCCCGTTGTCCCCGATGTCAGACAAATGATGGCGGTATCATCTCCTCTGCCCGATGCAACCAGCCGGTCAAAGAGATCCGGCTGCCGGTCGCCGAGTGTCGTGCCCAGTTCCTGCACGGATTCAAGGCTGGCAAGCAGTTCGTCGTGGTATTTTCGCATTCCGCGCTTATGGACATAGATGATCCGACGAAGCTTCGGGAGGCGGTCACACTGGTCAAGCAGCTTGTCGACTTGTTCCTGGTCCTCGGCGATGACAATGCTGACGTCGAACTGCACGATTGCTCCGGCCACCTCCTGCGGTGTCGAATCATGATACAGGGAAAGCGCGATGCCGCCGGCCGCCTGGGCGGCGATCTCGGCAAAGAGTGACTCCGGGCGGTTGTTCCCGATGATCGCCAGCTTGTCGCCGGGGGTAAGGCCGAGCGAGTGGAGGCCAAGCGCCAGGGTCCGGACGTTATCAAGATACTGCTGCCAGCTGCAGCTCTGCCAGATGCCGAGCCCCTTTCTGCGCAGAGCCGTTTTCTTCGTGCCAAACGCTGCCGCCTGGGCCTTCAGCAGTTTGGGGAATGTTGTGTCGTTAAGATCGATATGCACCTAGAGCCCCTCCAGATCTTCGTCGCCAAGATAGGCCTTGATAACGTTCGGATCCTGCTGAACCTGTTCCGGAGTCCCGCCGGCTATTTTTTTTCCAAAATCGAGCACGCATACGGAATTGGAAATATCCATGACAACGCCCATATCATGTTCGATCATAATAATCGTAATACCGCGGGCTTCATTGGTATCCAGGATAAAGCGGACCATGTCTTCCGTTTCTTCGAGGTTCATGCCTGCCATCGGTTCATCCAGGAGGAGCAGCCTGGGCTCCAGCGCCAGTGCTCGTGCCAGTTCTACCCGTTTTTGGAAGCCGTATGCCAATGTTCCGACGATCGATTTGCGGATACTCTGGATTTCCAGAAATTCAATGATTTCCTCGCAATACTCGCGGTGTCTGGTCTCTTCCGCCTGGGCCGGGCCGTAGTAGAGCCCGCCGGAAATCAGGCCGGCGTGCTGGTGAAGGTGCCGACCGATCATCAGGTTGTCGATGACACTCATTCCCTTGAACAGTGCGATGTTCTGGAAAGACCGCGCGATGCCCCGCTTTGTCCTTTCATACGGAGGAAGCCTGGTAACATCCTGATCTTCATAGCGTACCTTGCCCTGCTGCGGATGATACAGGCCGCTGATACAGTTAAGCATGGAAGATTTGCCGGCGCCGTTCGGGCCGATGATGGCGAATATCTCGCCTTGTTGGACTTCGAAGGACACGCCTGAAAGAGCGCGGACGCCGCCGAAATTGAGTTGAATATCACTGCAGGAAAGCTGAACCATCGAAACAACTCCTTATGCTGGTGGTTCTCTAAAACGATGGTATTATTATGACTGAATCTCTGATACCGCGTATTTTCTGCCCTTAACGTAAATGAAGAGAGTTGTAACGCCGTGAAAACTGTGGAGTCATTTAAAGAATAATAACGCTATTGCAGGCTTGTGATTACCGGAATATCACTGTTCGCATTGTCCTGTCAAACAAAATATTGACGGTACAAAAAAATGTTTTATTATGTGTTGACATAGACGTAAGGGCAACAGTACATTTTGTCCGCACCAAACACTACAGTCAGGCAACAGCGGGGAATAGCCAAAATGGAAAAACCCGTTCTAAAAGAGTCGGATCTTGAAATACAGGGGAGGGTTGCAACGATTACCTTAAGGCGGGATGACGTGCGAAATGCCCTGACCGGCACCGCGCTGGTTGATATGCCCAGCGGGGAACCCTGCCGGATTTCCTGGACCTGTCCGCCTGCTTTCAGGGGATGGCCCACCACACCGACGACCATGTTGAGGCGGTTCATGCTTTTCTGGAGAAGCGTCCCGGGATGTATTCCGGCAGCTGACTGTTTGTATTGCGTCACCGATCCCGTCTGCTCTCTTGACTGCGGAGGCAGTGTAACACGATTCTATCTATTCAGGGGCTTGTGGGCCGATCTGCCGGTATGCATATAGAGCCTTTACTGGCCGGTGTTACATTGCTTTACATCGCAACTGTATGTGTTACAAGTTATCCGACACGATAGGCAAACTTGCTGTAAATTTGAAAATATCAAAATTATGTTTGACAGAATCCCTTACCTGAATTATGTTACCTTTACGTAAGGTTTGCATGTGTACGAGGTCCAGTTTATCGAGGGAGGTTGCAGATGAGTTCATATCCGACATTAAATTTCGATCTGGGTGATACCGCTGATTTGCTGCGGGATACCGTCAAGGCGTTTGCCCGGGCGGAGATAGCTCCACGGGCGGCCGACATTGATCACGAAAATCATTTTCCGATGGATCTCTGGCGGAAGATGGGCGATCTGGGGCTGCACGGTATTACCGTATCCGAAGAATACGGCGGCGCCGGTATGACGTATCTGGAGCATGTCGTGGCCATCGAGGAGGTCAGCCGCGCTTCGGCGGCCGTTGCCCTGGCGTACGGTGCGCATTCCAACCTCTGCATCAACCAGATTTACCGGAATGCCAGTGAGGAACAGAAACGGCGCTACCTCCCCAAGCTGATCAGCGGCGAACATGTCGGCGCCCTCGCGATGAGCGAGGCCGGTGCCGGGTCGGATGTCGTCAGCATGAGGCTGAGGGCGGACCGGAAGGGTGATCGTTTCATATTGAACGGCACCAAGATGTGGATCACCAACGGCCCCCATGCCGACACGCTGCTGGTGTACGCCAAAACGGATATCAACGCCGGCTCGAAGGGGATTACCGCGTTCCTGATAGAGAAGGGGTTCAAAGGGTTCTCCACCGCCCAGAAGCTCGACAAGCTTGGCATGCGCGGTTCCGATACCTGCGAACTGGTGTTCGAGGATTGTGAAGTGCCGGCTGAAAATGTGGTGGGCATGGTCGGTGACGGCGTCAAGATTCTGATGAGCGGCCTGGATTACGAGCGGGCGGTGCTGGCAGCCGGTCCTCTCGGTATCATGCGGGCCTGCATGGATGTCGTTATACCCTATATCCACGAGCGCCGACAGTTCGGCAAGGCCATCGGAGAGTTTCAGCTGATGCAGGGCAAAATCGCCGATATGTACAGCACCATGAATGCCTGCCGGGCCTATGTTTATGCGGTTGCCCACGCCTGCTGCGGCAAGAATGCCATCAGAAAAGATGCCGCCGGCGCGATTCTCTATGCGGCCGAGAAGGCGACCTGGATGGCGCTCGAAGCGATTCAGATCCTTGGCGGCAACGGCTATATCAACGAATACCCGACCGGTCGCCTGCTCCGCGATGCCAAGCTCTATGAGATCGGCGCGGGCACGAGCGAAATCCGCCGGATGCTGATCGGGCGCGAACTCTTCGCGGAAACGGCCTGACACGACAACAGGATTAAGGAGATCAATCCACAATGACCATACTGAAAAGCAGCGTCCGTCCCCAGGCGGATGAATTTCGCGCCAATTCCGAGCTGATGACTTCCCTGGTAGCCGATCTCCGCGAAAAGGTGCAGAGGATCAAGCAGGGGGGGGGAGAAAAAGCCTGTACCAAGCATACGGAGCGGGGCAAACTCCTGCCCCGCGAGCGGATCCGCCAGCTGCTGGATGTCGGGTCGCCGTTTCTGGAGTTCTCGCAGCTGGCAGCGTGGGGGATGTATGGCGCCGATATTCCCGCCGCCGGAATCATCACCGGCATCGGCCGGGTATCAGGGGTAGAGTGCGTGATTGTTACCAATGATGCCACGGTCAAGGGGGGCACCTATTTCCCGCTTACGGTGAAAAAACACCTCCGGGCCCAGGAAATTGCCGGGGATAATGGTCTTCCCTGCATCTATCTGGTCGATTCGGGGGGGGCCAATCTTCCGCAGCAGGATGAGGTGTTTGCCGACCGGGACCATTTCGGGCGGATTTTCTTCAACCAGGCCAATCTCTCATCGCGCGGCATTCCCCAGATTGCGGTGGTCATGGGCTCCTGTACCGCCGGCGGCGCCTATGTGCCGGCCATGTCCGACGAGAGCATCATCGTCAAGAATCAGGGGACCATCTTCCTGGCCGGCCCTCCGCTGGTCAAGGCCGCGATCGGCGAAGTCGTCAGCGCCGAAGAGTTGGGGGGGGCTGATGTGCATTGCCGGACGTCCGGCGTGACGGACCACTACGCCGCCAACGACGGCCACGCCCTGGAACTGGCCCGGCGGGCCGTCGCCAATCTGAACCGGGTCAAACAGCCTCGCCTGGCGGTCAAGGCTCCGGTGGAGCCGCTCTACCCCCCGGAGGAGCTGTACGGGATCATTCCGACCGACACCCGCAAGCCATACGATGTCCGTGAGGTGATCGCCCGGATTGTCGACGGCTCCGAATTTGACGAATTCAAGCAGCTCTACGGAGCGACCCTCGTCTGCGGCTTCGCCCATATCTGGGGGTATCCGGTCGGCATCGTGGCCAACAACGGCATCCTTTTTTCCGAGTCGGCGCTCAAAGGGGCCCACTTCATCGAGCTTTGCAGCCAGCGCGGCATCCCGCTGGTATTCCTGCAGAACATCTCCGGTTTCATGGTCGGCAGCAAGTATGAAGCGGGGGGGATCGCCAAGGACGGCGCCAAGATGGTGACCGCCGTCGCCTGTGCCAAGGTGCCGAAATTTACGGTCATCATCGGGGGGAGCTTCGGCGCCGGCAATTACGGCATGTGCGGACGGGCCTACAGTCCCCGCTTCCTCTGGATGTGGCCCAATGCCCGCATCTCGGTCATGGGGGGGGAACAGGCTGCCAGTGTTCTGGCGCAGGTAAAGCGCGACGGTTTTGAAGCGCGGGGCGAAACCTGGCCGCTCCAGGAGGAAGAAGCCTTCAAGAAACCGATCCGCGACCAATATGAAACCCAGGGGCATCCCTACTACGCCAGCGCCAGGTTGTGGGACGACGGCATCATCGATCCGGTCGATACCCGGATGACGCTTGGCCTGGGGATTTCGGCCTCCCTCAATGCCCCGGCCGAGAAGACGGAATTTGGCATTTTCAGGATGTAGCGGAGATTGACGGCAAATTCATAAAAAAGGTAAAACCATGCCTGAAGCAACTATTTTGACTCATATCGATGACCGCGGCCGGGCAACGCTGACGATGAACCGTCCGGAGCTGCACAACGCCTTTGACGATGCCGTTATCTCCGATCTGACAGACGCATTGAGGCAGCTCGATGATGATCCCGATGTCCGGGTCGTGGTCCTCGCCGCCAGCGGCAGGAGCTTCTCTTCCGGAGCGGATCTGAACTGGATGCGGCGGATGGCCGACTATTCCCGCGAACAGAACCTGGCAGATGCCGAGGGACTGGCGGAGCTGATGCGCACCCTCGACACGCTTTCCAAGCCGACGATCGCCCTGGTTCAGGGGGCCGCCTACGGCGGCGGCGTCGGTCTGGTGGCCTGCTGCGACATCGCCATCGCTACCGGGCGGGCTTCGTTCTGTCTGTCAGAGGTCAAGCTCGGCCTCCTTCCGGCGGTCATATCTCCCTACGTGGTTGCCGCCATCGGATCCCGGGCCGCGCGGCGCTATTTCTTGAGCGCCGAGACTTTCGACGCCGGTGAGGCATTCCGGCTCGGGCTGGTCCATCAGGTCGTCGCAGATGGGGAGGAGCTTGCCGCCGCAGCGGAGCGTATGGTCGCACGGCTCCTCGCAAACGGCCCCGGCGCCATGTCAGCAGCCAAGAACCTGATTGCGGCGGTCGCCGGCCGCCACGTTGACGATGCCTTGATCGCCGATACCGCCGGAAGGATCGCCGACCGGCGTTCATCACCGGAGGGGAGGGAAGGGCTCTCGGCTTTTCTCGAAAAACGCAGGCCGTCGTGGGTCAAGGAATAACGATAAAAGGATGGTTCCCTATGTTTGATACAATTCTGATTGCCAACCGCGGAGAAATCGCCTGCCGCGTTATTCGCACCGCACAGCGGCTCGGTATCCGCACCGTGGCCGTCTACTCCGATGCCGATGCGGATTCTCTCCATGTCGCCCTGGCGGATGAAGCCCACCATATCGGCCCATCTGCTGCCCGCGAGAGTTACCTGGTTGCCGACCGTATTCTTGATGTGGCGAAGCGGAGCGGTGCGCGGGCGATCCACCCCGGCTACGGGTTTCTTTCCGAAAATGCCGCATTTGCCGAGGCGTGCGCCGGGGCGGGAATCGTTTTTATCGGCCCCCCGGTCGGAGCGATCCGCGCGATGGGTTCGAAGAGCGCCGCCAAAGAGATCATGGGAGCCGCCGGCGTACCGCTGGTGCCCGGATATCACGGCGATCAGCAGGACTCCGGCTTCCTGCAGGGTGAAGCGGACCGGATCGGCTATCCGCTGCTGATCAAGGCCAGCGCCGGCGGCGGCGGCAAGGGGATGCGGGTGGTCGGGCGAAGCGCCGATTTTGCCGACGCGTTGGCCGGCGCACGCCGTGAGGCGATGTCGAGTTTTGGCGACGACCATGTCCTCCTCGAACGGTATCTTACCAAGCCGCGCCATATCGAAATCCAGGTGTTTGCCGACAGCCATGGCAATGCTCTGCATATTTTCGAGAGAGACTGTTCGATTCAGCGCCGCCATCAGAAGGTGATCGAGGAGGCCCCGGCCTACGGCATGACTCCCGCCTTGCGGCAGAAGATGGGCGAGGCAGCAGTCGCCGCCGCCCGGGCCATCGGTTACGTCGGTGCGGGAACGGTTGAATTTCTGCTCGATGAAGATGGTTCGTTCTATTTCATGGAGATGAATACCCGCCTGCAGGTGGAGCATCCGGTAACCGAGATGATCAGCGGCCTTGACCTGGTGGAGTGGCAGCTGCGGGTTGCGGCCGGGGAGGCTATGCCGCTCAGTCAGGAACAGCTTGCCATCAGCGGCCATGCCATCGAGGCCCGCATCTACGCCGAGGATCCGTCGCGTGATTTTCTCCCCTCAATCGGCATGCTGCACCATCTGCGTACGCCGCTTGGCAGCGCCCATGTCCGCATCGACTCCGGTGTGCGCCAGGGGGATGAGGTCAGCATCCATTACGACCCGATGATTGCCAAGCTGATAGTCTGGGATATCGACCGGAATGCCGCCATTCGCCGCATGAGAACTGCGCTGGCCGATTTCCAGGTCGTGGGGGTCAGCACCAACACCGGCTTCCTCGGTAATGTCGTCGCCCATCCGGCCTTTTCCGGGGGAGAGATCGATACCGGATTTATCGAACGCCATCGGGACGCCCTGTTCCCTGAGTCCGCTCCGGCGTCGGACCGCACCCTGGCGCTGGCGGCACTCGACCTGATGCTGGCCCGCTCCGCCGAAGCGGAGGTCCGGGCAGAGAGGTCGCACGATCCCTATTCACCCTGGCATATGACCTCCGGTTGGCGTCTCAACAGCGACAACTATCATCATCTCCATTTTATCGATGAAGAGCGGATTATCACGGTCGTCGCCCATTACCGGCCGTCAGGATTTCTGCTTGATCTCCCCGGCGGCAGCATGCTCGTCCGTGGAGAACGGAACGGCGCGGAAGACCTCTGTGCTGATCTGGCCGGAACGCGGATAAAGGCGACCGTTATCCGCAATGGCGCCGTTCTCACGGTTATGGACCGGGGTAAAAGCCACCAGCTCATGATCCACAGCCTGCACGCT
>JBAVTM010000262.1:0-8452 GCA_049696195.1 Desulfuromonadaceae bacterium
ATACCTACACTGCACCGGCTACGCGCGGCGGCAGCATGATTTTCGTGTTCAACACGCCGGTCAATCCGGGCCAGTGTGCGACGGTCGATTACAACATCGGCTTCCATACCGACTTTGGCCCCAACCAGACCTGGAACAACAGCGCGTCACTGAACGAGTACTGGTCGCTGCCGGCGCAGTCGGGACAGAAGTATGTCCCGACGGGGTCGTCGCAGTTCTTCATGATCAACAAGGTGAGCGTTACGCCACTGGCCAAGGTCGTGATTGCCCCGACAACCGGCGAGGTTACCATCGGTGAAGAGGCTGTCTACCAGATCACGGTCCCCAGTGTAGCGGTCAGCGCGGCTCTGGACAACGTGGTGGTGAGTGACACCCTGCACACGGCTCTTGCATATGTGAGCGCCACGGCCACCCTGAATGGCGCACCGCTGACCATCACCAGCACCCAGGCCGGCCAGGCCCTGACCTGGGCCCTCGGCACCATTCCTGCCGGCCAGCAGGCAATTATCACCCTGCACCTGCGCGTGCCCAACACCACCACTGCCCAAGCGGGCGTCAGCTTCACTAATACGGCGTCCTATACCTATACGAACATTCCGGCCGGTTCGGTGACCAGCGGCACCAGCGGTCCGCTGACCATCGTCGAGCCTTCCGTTATCGTCGCCAAGAGCGTGAATCCATCGACGCCGCCCACAGCGGGCGACATCCTGACGTATACGGTGAATCTGACGGCGGCCTCGGGCGCCAACTTCACCAGCGTCTTTGATACAACCGTTGTCGATACCATGAGCCTGGGTCTGGCGTATGTTGCCGGAACCGCGCGGGCCGGCGGCGCAGCCGTCGAACCGGCTGTTACCGGCGACGGGGTGAGCACTCCCCAGACCCTCTCCTGGGCCAACGGCATCGACATCCCTGAAGGGACGAAGGTCACCGTCACCTATAACGTGACGGTGCTCTCGACCGTGGTGGCCGGGCAGGTGATGACCAACAGCGTGACCGCGCGGTGGACCGGTATCGATGGCGTGAACAGCTATGAACGTACCGGCGCGGACGGCACCGGCGGACTTAACGATTACGTGGCTACGGCTGCCGCGCCGCCGCTGACCATACCGATTCCGGTCCTGACGCTCCAGAAGACCGTGGACAAACCGATTGCGAACCCTGGCGACCGGCTGCGCTACACCATCGTCATCCAGAATCCGACGGCTATTCGGCTGGACAATTTCTCGCTGGTCGATGAGATCGAGCGCCTGAACGCTCTGCCGAGGTTCCAGGCGAATTCGATCGGGAATGTCGTTGTGCCTGCCGGAGCCACTTCCGTGATAAATGGCGGCACGCTCACCGTCAAAGACCTGAATATCGGCCCGAAGGAAACCCTGACGGTTGTATTCGAGGCTGTTCTTGCGACGAACCTCAAAAGCGGCACCGTGGTGCTGAACCAGGCGGAGTTGCGCGGCCCGTGGCCGACGCCGATCAAGAGCGACGATCCGAATGTTTCGGGCGCCGCGAACCCTACGCAAACCGTTATCCCCGCCAACGGCGTTGTCTATGATGCTGTGACGCGTAAACCGTTGGGCGGGTTGACACTTACCATGCGGCTGGCATCTACGGGGGCCGATCTGCCCACGAGCTGCTTCGTTGATCCGTCCCAGCAGAACCAGGTGACGCCGGCGAACGGCACCTACAAGTTCGATCTGAACTTCAGCCAACCGGAATGTCCAGCAGGCAGCGACTACCTTATCGCGGTCTCGGCGGTTCCCCCGGGATACGTGGCGGAGTTGTCGCTGAACATCAAACCGGCCATCACCACTGCTTATTCAGTGCCGGTGTGTTCCGCTGACGCGATCCCGTCCACGAAGCAATGCGAGGCGCTGGTCTCTACGACTGCGCCGACGGGGGCGGTCACCACCTATTACCTGCACCTGACGTTGGATTCGACGGGCAACCAGATCTTCAACAACCATATTCCGGTCGATCCGTATATTGAGCAAAAGATTTATATCACGAAGACGAGCCCCCTGATTAACGTCACGCGCGGCCAACTTGTCCCGTACACGATCACCGTCAAGAACACGCTGCGCAGCACGTTACCCGCTCTGGGGATCGTCGATTCGCTGCCGGCCGGGTTCAAGTATGTGGCAGGCTCCGCCCGCATCGATGAAACGCCGCGTGAACCAGCCATTAACGGTCGTCAATTGCGGTGGAACAATCTCGATGTCGGCTACAACCAGCAGCATACTATCAAACTGCTGCTGGTGGTGGGCGCCGGGGTCACGGAAGGCAAGTATGTCAACCTGGCGCAGGTAATCAATATCGATATGAACCAGCCATTCTCCGAGGTAGCGACGGCGACCGTACGCGTCATTCCCGACCCGGACTTCGACGGAACCGACGTGATCGGCAAGGTCTTTGACGACCGTAATCTGAACGGATTCCAGGATACGGGCGAGGAAGGTTTGCCCGGGGTTAGAGTCGTGACCGCTCGCGGCCTGATTGCCACCACCGACGAGCACGGACGCTTCCATATCACCAGTGCAGTTGTTCCCAACGAGGACCGCGGCAGCAACTTCATCCTCAAACTCGATGATCGCAGCCTGCCGACCGGCTATCGTGTCACAACGGAAAACCCGCGGGTACAGCGGGCCACACGCGGCAAGATGGTGCGATTCAACTTTGGCGCCACGATGCATCACGTGGTCAGCCTCGATCTCGCTGATGGAGTGTTTGAACCGGATTCTGCGGAGATGCGATTGCAGTGGATTCCGAGGATCCCACTGTTGATTGAGGAACTTAAAAAATCCCCCTCGGTGCTGCGTCTGTCGTATCTGGCTGAGGTCGAATCGGAAGCGATTGTCCGTAAACGGCTCGATTTCCTCAAGCTGGAGATCGAGAGGCAATGGGCTCTGTCGAAAAGCGGCTGCAGTCTGACGATTGAGACCGAAGTTTTCTGGCGCCGCGGCGGTCCGCCTGCTCGCTGAAATGGCCTCACGCGAACCCAAGGGACGCGAAAAACCTATAATCCATGAAGAATGAATTTCGTGAGTATTGTGTGCAATTGGTTGTACATGCCACTTGTGAGAAGAAGGAATTAATGCTGATTCGCACTCTTGCCATGCTGTTTTTATGTCTCCTCCTGGCGTTCGGAGCAGAAGCTTCTGTTCCTGCAGAAGCAACGCCGGCAACTCCGACTCCAAATGCGGGGGTGAGGGAAACGTCTGCTCGCGGTGAGTCTGTCGAAATGCATCTGTCTTCCGATCAGGCGTTCACGCCCTGGTTCCATGACCCCGCCGTCTTTAAAGAGAAGCAGGGCGATCGTGTGGAGAAGCGGCAGGTCGCTCAAAAGGATGTCAAAACGATAAAGCTGGATAATCTGGTTCCTCCCATACGGTTCCGCCTGGGGGAGGCCGATATCCCCCCCGAATATATTGAGAAACTTCGCGATATCCTGCACGACATGCGCGATCGCGCCAATGTGCGGCTGCACTTTATCGGCCACACCGATACTCTCCAGTTGAGCGCTGCGTTGAAAGAGCGCTTCGGTGACAATACCGGGCTGTCACGGGAGCGTGCGGGGACGACGGCCGAATATTTCCAGCGGGCGCTTGACCTCCCTCCGGAAGCGATTTCCTATGAAGGGATGGGCGAGAGTCAGCCGGTCGGCAGCAACGCAACCGAGGCAGGACAGGCACTGAACCGCCGCGTGGAAGTTCAGGTCTGGTACGACGAAATCACGGAACGGATGGTCGAGAAGGAAGTTATTGTTCCGCGCGAGGTCAACCGCGTCCATGTCTGCCGTACCGAGACCGTCTGCAAGCTGCGTTACAAGGAAGGCCATGCCCATCGTGCCCGGGTCAAAAACCTGGTTACCCCCTTGCGCTACGATGAAGGGATGGTGGTCGTTCCCGAAGAATTCGTGCAGCGGGTCCGGCAGGCGCTAAAGAATCTCGGCAGCAAGCAGAACGTGGTGGTGAAATTTATCGCCTATAGCGACAATGCCCCGCTTTTGGGCCGAGACGAACGCATCTACGGCAATCAGCTCGGGCTTTCGAAAGCGGTCGCCCGCCGGGCCTCACTGGCTATCCAGGAAGCGCTCGGACTGCCCAACACGGCCATTGAAAGCGAAGGCAAGGGGGCGGTGAATGCTGTTGCTTCCAATGATACGGAGCAGGGGCGGGCCATGAACCGGCGTATCGAAGTGGAGTTCTGGCATGACGACCCGCTTCAGGATCTTCCTGATGAGCCGCAGCTCTGCCCGGATGATGCCGGCGCCGAAACCGTCACCCGGGTCTACGATTCCCCGTCCGGCGGTGTCGAGCCGATTCTGTTCAAGAACGGCAAGCCGGAAGTGCCTGCCGGAACAGCCGAACATGTGCGCAGGATGATGAACGAAATCAAAGACAAGGCCAATGTACGCGTGCGCTTTGTCGGCTATGCCAGCAACAAGCGGCTGGAACGACGGACTGCCGTGGTTTACGGGGATGATATCGGCTTGTCGACGTCGCGTGCCCGTCGTACCATGGAAGCGATCCGCGCGCAGATGGGGCTGGACGACAAACAGGTGGAGTTTGAAGGTCGTGGTTATGTCCAATCGGATGACGTTGTTAACAGCGGGTTCATCGAATCGGACACCTCGCGCGTCGTCATCCAGGTGGTCTATGATGAACTGGTCGCTCTCGACGATTACAAGGGGGTGGACATTGTCCGGTTGACGCGGGGGGTTGTGCCCGGTAATCCGTTCGGGCTGAACCTCATGCGCATTAGCGTCGACGGCAAGCCGACTGACGATCCCGCCAAGAGTATCCCGGATGTCCAGCGCTGCATCGACGTGGCCCTTGACAAGGCACACATCGAATTCAAACACGACAGTCTGAAGCTGGAACCGCGGCTCAACGTGACTGCCTGGCCGCGCGTGATCCGCTACCAGGATGTTGCGGATACGGAATCGCCCGAGAATCTGGTCCAGTTCCGCCTCTATACCAACTATCACAGCTTCATCAAGCGGGCTGAGGTCAGAATCTTTGAAGAAAAACAGTCCGAACGTGATACCCCTATCGCCATCATCGAGTTGGACGCCAACGGCATGGCGCAGTGGCAACCGAGCTTTGATTCCTATTCGCCGCCGGGACGCCACCTGAAATACCTGGTGCGGGTGTATGACGCGGAGGGGCACTTCGACGAGACGGTGGCCCAGCCCCTGTGGGTGGTTGACGAGATCGATCCGGCAGTCGCAGCGGCGAATTCAAGTGATGAACTGCTGGTCGGTTATGGTGAGAGCCGTATCGCCAGCCGGAATGTTCCCCTGCACGGCGGTACAGTACAGGCTCATGGGACTTCCATCCCGGCTGAACACGGTGTCTGGCTGGCCGGCTATAGTGTGCCGGTGGACAAGGAAGGGCGGTTCGTCGCGGAAGAGATCCTGCCGGACGGCATGCATACCGTTGAGGTAGCTGTCCTCGACAAATCCGGCAATGGCGAGTTGTTCCTCCGTGACCTGGCGCTGAACAAGAGCGACTGGTTTACCGTGGGGATCGCCGATCTGACCCTGTCCGCCAACAAGACCAGCGGCCCGGCCACGCTCGTCGCGCCGGACCGACCGCAATACGGCAACGATGTTGATCTCCAGGGACGCCTTGCGTTCTATACGAAAGGGAAGTTCGGCGACGGCTGGGGGCTGACGGCGAGTGCCGATACGCGGGAAGGTCCGCTGAACGAGATCTTCTCAAATTTCATGGACAAGTCCCCGGAGTCCCTGTTCCGCCGCATCGACCCGGACTACCACATGCCGACCTACGGGGATGACAGCACCGTTACCGAGGATGCGCCGACCCTGGGGAAATTCTACTTCCGCCTGCAGAAGGAGAAAAACTACGGGCTCTGGGGCAATTTCAAGATCGGCTATCTGGATAATACCCTCGCTCATGTCGACCGTGGTCTGTACGGCGCCAACCTGCACTACGAGACGCCGGCTGCCACCAGCTTCGGCGAACAGCGGCTCATGATCGACGGGTTTGCCGCTGAACCGGGTACGGTAGCTGGCCGCGACGAATTACGGGGGACGAGCGGATCGCTCTACTTCCTCCGCCGGCAGGACGTCCTTGAGGGTTCCGAGCGGGTGCGCATCGAGATCCGCGACAAGGATTCGGGCCTGGTATTAAGTGTCAAGAACCTGACGCCGGTACTCGATTATGACATCGACTACCTGCAGGGCCGCGTCCTGTTGTCCAAACCATTGCCCGCAACGGCGGACGACAGTCTGGAGGTGCACAGTGATTCGCTCAGCGGGCATTCGGTTTTTTTGGTGGTCCGCTACGAATTCACCCCCGACTTCAAGGACATGAACAAGGTGTCGACGGGTGGACGGGTGCACTACTGGTTCAATGACTACCTTAAGCTCGGTCTGACCGCCAGCAACCAGGAGGACGCGGGGGGCGAAAGTAAACTGAATGCAGCGGATGTAACCATCCGTAAGTCCTCGGAATCCTGGATCAAGCTCGAAGTAGGGGAAAGCAAAGGTTCAGGTGTGCTTACCACCTCCTCTCTGGACGGCGGTTATGCGTTCAAAACGCCGGAATCCCTGGACGGCTCCAAGGCCCTGGGGTATCGCCTCGACACCAGCATCGGCATCAAGGATTATGTCGAGAATGGGCGGGGCCGGGTCACCTTGTATCTCCAGGATCTTGCAGCGGGCTATTCGGCACCTGGTCTGGCCACAGACCGGGATCTGACCCAGTACGGTGGAACGGCAGTGTTTCCCCTGACGGACCGTCTGAATGTGAATCTCAAGGCCGACCATGTGGAGCAGCACCAAGGTCTGACGACGACAACCGGCGAAGTGGATGTCGCTTACCAGTTGGGTGAGCATTGGAAACTCAGCTCGGGCGTTCGTCATGACAGCCGTGAGGATAACTCTCCGGTGGTGCCCGCGACGCAGGACCTGGGCGACCGCACCGATCTGCTGGCCCGACTGCTGTACGATTCCAAGGCGCGCTGGAGTTCCTACGTTTTTGCGCAGGAGTCTCTGCAAGCAACCAAAAACCGCGAGAACAACGGTCGGATTGGTGCCGGTGGAAGTTATCGCGTGACCGATCGCTTTAACGTTACCGGTGAAGTTTCCGAAGGCGGCCTCGGGGAGAGCGGTCGACTCGGAACGGAGTACCTCTATTCCGACCGGACCAATCTCTATCTCAATTATGCCCTCGAGAACGAGCGCACGGACAACGGTCTTCGTGCCAGGAAGGGGAATATGGCTTCCGGTTTCCGTACCCGGTTTTCCGACAGCGCGAGTATCTACGTCGAAGAACGCTATACCCACGGCGATGTCCCGACCGGCCTGATGCATTCCACCGGCGTCAAACTTGCGCCATTCGATCGCCTCAACCTGGGTGCGAATCTCGATTTCGGCACCCTCAAGGATTTTCATACCGGTGCCGAACTCAAGAGAACGGCAGTGGGTGCGAATATCGGCTACGGGTTTGACAATCTGAAGCTTGCCACTGCCCTTGAATATCGGGTTGACGACTCCCAGCAGGTGGATGCCAGTACCTCCAAACGAACCACCTGGCTGCTGAAGAACAGCTTCAAGTACCAGTTGTCCCCGGACTGGCGACTCATTGGCAAGTTCAATTATTCCCACAGTGAGAGTTCACTGGGCCAAACCTTCGCCGGCAAATATACGGAAACTGTCGTGGGCTTTGCCTATCGCCCCGTTCATTTTGATCGCCTGAATGCCCTGTTGAAGTACACCTATTTCTACAATGTTCCGGCACCCGAGCAGTCGGTTGGCCTTTATAGCGCCGCCAGCTCGGCGGCGTCCAGCGTGGTTCAGCGCAGCCATATCTGGGCCGCGGATGTCATGTACGACCTGACGGAAAGGTGGACCGTGGGTGGTAAGTACGCCTATCGCCAAGGCGAGGTGAGCCTGGATCGGGAAAATAAGGAATTCTTTGCCAGTCGTGCCCAGCTCTTTGTGGTGCGAGTCGATTGGCATTTCCTCCACGACTGGGACGCGCTGGTCGAGGGGCGGCGTCTCGACCTGCTGGACGCCCATGATCGGCGCAACGGTGCGCTGTTCGGACTCTATCGGCAACTGGGCGACCACGTCAAGGTCGGTGTCGGCTACAACTTCAGCGACTTCTCCGACAACCTGACTGATCTGGATTACAAACATCAGGGTCTGTTCATCAATATTGTCGGGAAGATGTAGGTTCGAACCTGACCCCTCCAAACCTCCCTTTATCAGGGGAGGCTTAAAGGCTTCCCCCCTTGGGGGGTAGATGTTCCAACGTTATTGTTTGATTTCATCAGCATAGCCTGCATCACAGTTATGGATGCAAGGGTACAACTAACCATAGGTGGTAAATATGTTCAAAGTTCTGAAGGTGATCGTTTTAGGGATTTCGGTATTTTTGTTAATCCTCCCTGCTTATGCGCAGGAAGCTTCCAAGGAACAGAT
>JBAVTM010000263.1:0-4233 GCA_049696195.1 Desulfuromonadaceae bacterium
TTCCCGCACTGTTAACGCTTCTCCACAGCAGCAGGAGGCAATCAGAACGGTCGGCAGCAATAACGCGCAATTTACATATGACATGAGAATCAGACCCTATCATTTATTGTTTTTCGCTTCCCATTGACTTGATAAGTTCCCACCCTTTAAGCAGATCAAGAGCCCGAAGCACCTGATAATCATTTTTCAGACTTTCTTCAAGTTTTTGTGGGGTTTTTTCTGTTTTTTCATCTTTTTTATCGCTTTTCTTCTCATCTTTTTTTACATCCCCAGCATCTTTTTTGGTTTTGTCTTCACTTTCGAAATGGTTCTCAAGATCTTTTTCGCGCAGATGCATGGAATCTTTTTTACCGGTCGTCTTGGGAAGTTCCACCGCCTCGACCGTAATGTCAGGCGTAATACCTTTGGCTTGAATCGAACGCCCTTTGGGTGTGTAATAGCGGGCGGTAGTCAAACGAAGCCCGGAATCATCCGATAGTGGAATAATGGTCTGTACCGACCCCTTGCCAAAGCTCTGGGTTCCCAGAATAATTGCACGTTTATGATCTTGAAGGGCTCCGGCAACAATTTCCGATGCACTGGCACTGCCGCCGTTGATTACAACAACGATCGGATAATTCGGCTCTTTGCCACCTTTTTTGGCGGTGAACTGCATTTTGGAGTCTTTTTCACGTCCTTCTGTGTAGACAATCATCTGCCCTTCAGGAACGAAATGATCAGCGAACTTGACCGCCTGATCAAGCAACCCGCCCGGATCGTTGCGCATATCAAGCACGAGTCCCTTAAGCTCACCCTTGTTTTCTTCCTTCATAGCCTTAAGTGCCTTCAACAGGTCATCATCAGTTTTTTCCTGGAACTGGGCAATGCGCAGATATCCATAGCCGTCATCCATCAGGTTGAACCGGATGCTCTTGACCTGAATAATGTCACGAACCAGCGTGTATTCCTTCGGCTTATCAAGCCCTTCACGCATAATAGTCAGGACCACCTTGGATCCCTTTTGACCCCGCATACGCTTGACGGCATCATTGATATTCAGATCCTTGGTAAATTTGTCATCAATTTTGAGAATCATATCACCGGATTTGATCCCGGCCTTAAATGCAGGCGTATCCTCAATTGGAGATATAACGGTCAGGATTCCGTCCTTGATAGAAATTTCGATCCCCAGGCCGCCAAACGCTCCTTTGGTATCTATTTTCATTTCTTTATAAGTATCGGGAGACATGAATGAGCTATGAGGGTCGAGGGACGAAAGCATCCCGTTGATAGCGCCGTAGACGAGTTTTTTGGTGTCTACATCTTCAACATAGCTTTTCTTGATAATCGCCATGACATCCGTAAAGAGCTCAATTGACTCGTAATCGCTCCCCTTCCCCTCTGCTGAACTGTGCCGTTGTGAACTTATGATGAAGATGGACAGAAATGCCACAATAATTGCAAAACCAGCTATCATCCTTGTTTTTTTACTGCCGGGTGTACTCATTAGTTTCCTCCAGATATATTGATGCTTCCCTTATTTTGTCAGTGAACCCATCCGGCCGGGTCGACCGGTTTGCCCTGATGTCGTATTTCGAAATACAGTAAACTCCCCTTACTCGAATCAACATCACCCACCGCTCCGATTATTTCCTGCCGTGCCACCTCGGCACCGACTTTTTTTGCCAGCCTGGAAGCGTGGGCATAGAGCGTGAAATATCCACCTCCATGATCAACAATTATCATATTACCAAAACCTTTGAAATAATCGGCAAAAATAACGGTACCTTCGTAAATTGACTTGATTTCAGTACCTAATGAGGCAGAAATCGACAACCCCTTGCTGAAGGTAAACGAATTGAATTCTGGATGTTTATGCTTGCCATACGACTCGATGATTTCTCCCCGAACCGGAAGCGACATACGTCCTTTCTGCGAGGCAAAACCACGATCAGGAACCGGCGGTAATTCTGCAAGCGGTTTCAGCCTGGATCCGGTTTTTTCATGACGGGAAGAAAGCTTGCGGCGACTTAAAGCATCCAGTCGGCTAATCATGGTCTGCAAACGGGAGGCATTGGCCTGCAACTCCTTCAATGAAGTTTCATAACTCTTGCGATCCTGACGCACCTTGCCAAGATAGGCCGCTTTCTTGATTTTTTCCTCTTCGATCTCACGTTTTTTCTGTTCGATCCCGCCCATGATGCGCTCTTTTTTTAACGCATCGCGTTCCAGATCAGCCTTGAGAGTCTTGAGTTGATCGATTTTCTGGCTATATTCAAGAAAAATTCGTTTGTCGTTTTCAAGGATCGATCTCATGTAACGGATATTTTCAGCGAGTTGCGGGAACGACTCTGCCGAAAAAAACATTCGCAAAGCGCCAAGCTCTCCAGCCTTATATAATGAAGACAAGCGACGTTCGATTTCCATCCGCTTACGATTTGCTTCTTCGGTCACTTTCTGAATCTCGCGCCCGGTACGTTCAAGACTCGATTCAACGCCTCGCAAGTCACGGCTCAATCGACCAAGATCAGACTCTTTCTGCTCAAGACTACGAAGAATACCCTGAAGCTCTGTGGAAATCACCGCCTCAACCTTGCGGGTCTTGGTAATGAGCTGCTTTTGAGCCTTGATATTCTGCTTGACGCCGCTTAATTCATCTTTGGGGTTTTGTGCCAAAGCTGCTGAGTTGACCAGCGTCAGCAGGGCAAGTATACCTGCAATCCTCTTCATCGGTTACACATTTATAAAGCGCTTCAGTGAAGTAAGGCTCCCGATGAAGCCGAGCAGAGCCCCGGCCAGCAACAACCCGGCAATGTATTAGGGCGGGAGAAAGCTCAATCCGGAAGTTGCGGGATTAAAAGTCAGAAAACTGCCGGCATTATGCAGGAATCCTTCGTAAAGACCGAACATCAGGACAACGGAAAGAGCAGAGCCGGCCATCCCCTGCATCAATCCCTCCAGAAGAAACGGGGCCTTGATGAAAAAACGGGTAGCCCCGACAAGAGCCATGACCTCCAGTTCGTCACGGCGGGAGTAGATAGTGAGCTTGATCGTATTTGAAACGATGAAGATCACGGCAATCACCAGGAATCCGCCCAGCAGAGCGCCAAGCAGACGCATAAAGTTCAGAAACGAGTTGAAGCGGCGCACCCATTCTTCACCATACTGAACCTCCGTAATCCCGGGGACCCGTTTTAACGCGGTGACAAAATTTTCGACAGAGACCGTATCACGATAGGAACGCTTCAGAGCTATCTCAAATGAAGTGGGGAGAATCTCGGGGCGCACCCCTTCGAGAAGGGTTTCCTGGCCTCGCAAACGGGTTTTAAAGCGCTTCATGGCTTCGTCGCGCGTGACGTAACTGACGCGTGAAACTCCGGGGAGAGCGGAGATTTTTGCTCGAAATGAAGTCTGGTCCTGGCTTGTCAACTCGTTGTCAAAATAAACGGTTACCTGAACCCGCTCACTCCAGTTTTCAGCGGCGCTTTCGAGATTCACGAAGACAAGCAGAAACAGGGAAACAATCAGCAGCGCCAGTGTGATCGTTCCTATTGTTACAACATTGACAAATACATTCTGACGAATATTGGTAATAGCCCGAGAAAGGAAGAACCCAGCTCTGCCGCCAAAACCATCACCCGAAAGCGTAGGACGCTTAAAGGGTTTGATCGTCGCCGGCTGCTTCTTTTTCCATTTGTTCAACGATTTCCCCTTTGATCAACGTTACGAGTCGTTTGTGACTCTGCTCGATAAGACGACGGTCATGAGTCGCAACGACCACCGTCGTGCCGCGAATATTGGCGTCCTTGAATATGGTAAGAATCTGGTTTTTATTTGCATCATCAAGATTTCCGGTCGGCTCGTCCGCCAGCAGGATTTTCGGATCATTCACCAGAGCCCTGGCCAGAGCGACCCGCTGCTGCTCTCCCCCGGAAAGACGCTGGGTGACAAGATTATATTTTGATTCGATTCCCATCTGTTTGAGCATATGCATGGTCTTCTTGCCGATATCCCCCCTGCCCCATCCCAGTACTTCGAGAGTTATCGCTACATTTTCAAACACGGTGCGGTTTTGCAACAGTTTGAAGTCCTGGAAAACGACGCCGATGGAGCGGCGCAGCAGAGGAATCTGGGAAGGTGTCAGGCGGGTTATATTCTGCCCGTCTATCACAACCTGCCCGCGATTCGGAGTAAGCGCCCCATACAGCAGGCGCAACAGAGACGTTTTTCCTGCACCCGATGGTCCGGTCAGAA
>JBAVTM010000264.1:0-1877 GCA_049696195.1 Desulfuromonadaceae bacterium
CCTTCACCTTGTGCTGAGAGATGACCCTCCAGAATGCTCCGGCATCGGGCGTGCCGACGGGCTTACCCTCGTAGATGACCGTGGTGCAGCCGGTAAGCAGCGGCGCGTAGACGATGTAGGAATGTCCCACGACCCAGCCCACGTCGGACGCGGCCCAGTACACGTCGCCGGGCTTCACACCGTAGATGTACTCCATGCTCCAGCGGAGCGCCACGGCATGACCGCCGTTGTCGCGGACCACCCCCTTGGGTTTGCCGGTCGTACCCGACGTATAGAGGATATAGAGCGGATCGGTCGCCTTGACCGGCGTACAGCCCACAGGCGCCGCATTTTTCACAAGTTCTTCCCAGTCAAGGTCCTTCCCCGCGGTCATGGCTGCTTTCACGAACGAGCGCTGAAAAATGATGTTCTTCTCCGGCTTGTGGCCGGCGGCTCCAATGGCACGGTCCAGCATGGGCTTGTACTCCAGGGTCTTCTTTCCCTCGATCGCCCCTGATGCGGTGATAATGACCTTCGGCTTGGCATCATCGATCCTGATCGCCAGCTCGTGCGGCGCGAACCCGCCGAAGACCACGGAATGGATAGCCCCCAACCGTGCGCAGGCGAGCATGGCGATCGCTGCCTGCGCAATCATGGGCATATAGATAATGATCGTGTCGCCCTTGCCGACACCCAAGCCCTTAAGAGCCCCGGCGAACCGGGAGACCTGGTCAAGCAGCTGCTGGTAAGTGATCTTCTCGAGGGTGTTCGTTACCGGACTGTCGTAGATGATTGCCACCTGGCTGCCGCGGCCTGACTCAACGTGCCGGTCGAGTGCATTGTAGCAGGTATTCATCTCCCCGCCGGCGAACCAGCGGTAGAAGGGTTTGTTCGAATCGTCGAGGACCTTGTCCCATTTTTTGCTCCAGGCGATGGCCTGGCCGGCCTCTCCCCAGAAGGCTTCGGGGTCCTTGATGCTCCGTTGAAAAAGATCTTCGTACTTCCCCATGATGTTCCTCCCGCCTGACCGATGCCGACATATCCACAGGTGATCTGCCGCGTGGATTTGAAACTCGTTATGATCTCATCGGACCACTATAATAAGTTCTGTATATCGCAGTCAAGGGGTTTTGTGTGAGCGCTAAAAACAGGGTCGTCAATAGCGGGAAGTTCATTTATGCTGAAGGGTTTGACTTGCGCTCCCTTATAACGTAACACAGCCAAACCGGGGATGGTAATCCTATAGTAGCCTGCGATTACTGCGGTCAATCTTTACATTCTTACTATGCAGAGATATAATTTTCTCAGGGGTCATGACTTTCAACACGGAAAGAGGAGATGAACAGGGAAAGTGCCACGCAGTTACAGAGAGGAGGTGAGATATATGAAAAAGATTGGATTGATCGTAGCGGTGATCTGCCTGATACTGGCCGTTGGATCGGCCCTCGGTGATGAATATACGACCAACAGCAAAGGCTGGGCCAGCGATCCTGACAGCATGATCAACATCCTTGATCCGAGTAATGCGCCTGCTCGCGTAATTCCCCATAAAGGGCTCATGGGATTAACCGAGGAGGGATTGCCGGGTGACAAAGGATCAGCCGCAGGAGGCCGGAGCGAGGTTCGGGACAGCCTGGTGAACTATCTTGACCCGAGCTATACGCCGGCAATAGCGAAAAAAATAGCGACCGGGGCTCTGCGTTTCGATCCGGGGAGCGGGGTCCATGAGATTTCCCCTGTTGAGTGATGGCGTGGGGGCTCGTTACTTCTCGCTATCAGGCATGATGGATCGAGAGGCTGAGAAGCAGGTACTTCATGAACTTTGAAGTATACCTGCTTTTTTATTTTCAGATGGTCGCGAAGAGGCAGAAGGGGCAGGTGTTGTCACGTTTTCTCAG
>JBAVTM010000265.1:0-2096 GCA_049696195.1 Desulfuromonadaceae bacterium
ATTCTGGTGGATATCAGGTAGGGTTGACCTGCCGCATGCGGGTCGTGACAGACTTTGCATGAGCGCCCTTTCGTGGTTTTATTGACATGAAGGTAATGGAGATTGAACATGCCGTTCCTGAAGTTTGTTTCAGAATCGGTGCGCAGGCTGTCGGCAAGTGTATTGCTGTGACAGCCAAAGCAGAGTGCAAAATTCGATTTATCGAACGATTGATACATGTCAGAGGGAACCGCCTGCTTTAACAGGTGATGCCGCGAAGTCCCGTGCGCCGCATGGCACGCAGAGCAGTCGCCGTCGGCAACCGGTTTATGAACGGATTTTCCGGTAAACTCGGCCTTGTTATGGCAGATCGTACAGAGCCCGGCGCCTCCGGCCTTGAGCATGTATTTATGATCGGACTGATGCGGATCGTGGCAGCTCAAACACTTCCCCTCTGCAATCGGCTGATGGGGAAACGGACGGTCAAGAGTGCTCTTTCCGTGGCACGTGTAACAGAGTGCCGCGCCCTCCTCTTTCAGCTGGAACTTGTTTTCGCTCTGGTGCGGGTCATGACAATCGAGACAGTCACCGGCAGCAACGGGGGGATGCACGTTTTTTTTGGTATCCTTGCGCTCATGACATTCAGCGCACAGCCCGGCTTTTCCATTGTCCGTCAGCAAGAAAGCCTCTTTCTTGAATTTGGGATGTTTTTTCCCCGACGGCTTATGGCATGACGGGCAGTCACCGCTTTTGACCGGGGAATGGACAAAGGTTTTTTCGGTTTTGCCGGAATGGCAGGCGCAATTACTCCCGGCAGCCTCTGCAGCACGCCCTTTAACAACCAGAGATACGCCGGCACATCCCGTCAGGATTGCAACGCACAGACAGATGAAGTTGTTGAAAGAAACGTTCATGCGGGGAAGCATCCTTCAAAGCCCCCCCCTCACCCCCCCTTTATCAGTGGGTAGGTTATTGCTCTCCCCTGATGAGGACCCTCTGGGGCCTAAAGGGAGCGGGAGGGGTTGCCTTTAATTTACTTTGCACCACCGCCGTAACTATGCAGACCGGAGAGGAACAGATTGACACCCAGATAGCAGAAGATGGTGGCGGCAAAACCGATGACCGAGAGCCAGGCGGCGCGTTTTCCGACCCACCCCTTGGTGATGCGGGCGTGCAGAAAAGCTGCGTAGACAAACCAGACGATCAGTGACCATGTTTCCTTGGGATCCCAGCTCCAGTAGGTTCCCCAGGCATAGTTGGCCCAGGCGGCACCGGTGATGATGCCAAGCGTCAGGAGTGGAAAACCGATCATGATCGAGCGGTAGTTGAGGTCATCCAGGACTTTCAGAGGCGGGAACAGGGACATCAGTCCGCCTGCCGGTGACGACGAACCGGTACCTTCAACGGCGGTTTTGATCAGGTACATGATTGAAATTCCGCAGGCAACGGCAAAGGCGGCATAACCGAGAAAGCAGGTAATGACGTGGTACAGCAGCCAGTTGCTCTGCAGCGCTGGCACCAGCGGCTCTATGCCGGTATTCATGCCGAGCTGCGCCCAAGCCATGCCGAGCAGCGCAAACGGCACGACAAACGCCCCGACAACCCGGTATTTATAGCGGATGTCGATATAGGCAAAAAGGAGGACAATCGTCCAGGAAAAGAACACGATCGATTCATACAGGTTGGACATCGGAGCATGCCCGACCCCCATGTCGTAGGATTCTTTCCAGCGGAGGGCGATGGCCACCGTTTGAACGGCAAGACCGGAGTAGGCGATGAAACTGCCGACCAGACCGATGGATTTGTTTTTGCTGGCCAGGAACGCAAAGAAAGCGACTGTCGAAATCAGATATGCGAAGGTTGTAATGTTAAATAGCATGGAGCTGGTCATGAGTAAGTACCCTCCGTTAGATTTTTAGTTCCTGAAATTTTTCAGAAAGGTCTTCGAACTGCATCTGAAATGCAGCCTGATTTTTACTGGCATTGCCATACATACGGGCATGCCCTTTTGTTACGATCACCCAGATCCGTTTGTGCGACATAAAAAAAGCGATGATAATGCCGAGCACCATCAGGGTGCATCCGAGCCAGACCACCCAGACGCCCGGGTCTTTGGC
>JBAVTM010000266.1:0-9157 GCA_049696195.1 Desulfuromonadaceae bacterium
ACTCGCAGTTGAACATCTATTTTCCTGTGTCGGAGTTAAGAACCAATGCACAAAAAACTGTTTATTCCCGGGCCGGTAGAGGTTCATCCGGACGTTCTGAGAGCCATGGCTACTCCGATGATCGGCCATCGGATGAAAGAGTACGCGGAACTGCATGGTCGGGTCACCTCCGGCCTGAAAAAACTGCTGTTCACGGATGACAAGGTTTTTCTGGCGACTTCGAGCGCCTTCGGTGTCATGGAGGGGGCAATCCGCAACCTGGTCGGCAGGCGTTGTGCCAACTTCTGCAACGGCGCCTTTTCTGACAAGTGGCACGATGTGACGCTGCGTTGCGGCAAGCAGGCTGATGCGATCCGTTTCGACTGGGGCACTCCTGTTACACCCGAGGCGGTTGAAAAAGCCCTTGCGACCGGAAAATACGACAGCATGACCATGATCCACAATGAGACCTCAACGGGAGTCATGTCGCCGTTGCCGGAAATAGCAGAAGTCATGCGAAAATTCCCGGAGGTCATGTTCATTGTCGATACGGTTTCATCGATGAGCGCCCTCAAGATCCCGGTTGATGAGCTTGGCATCGACAGCTGTATTTTCGGAGTGCAGAAGGCTTTTGCGCTGCCGCCCGGCCTGGCGGTTTTTACGGCCAGCGAAAAAGCACTTCAGCGGGCGGCCGGCATGGAAGGGCGCGGCTATTATTTTGATTTTATCGAGTTTGCCGCCAACGATGCGAAGAATAATACTCCTTCGACCCCCTGCATCTCCCTGATCTATGCGCTTGATTGTCAACTGCAGCGGATGTTTGCGGAAGGGCTGGAGAACCGCTGGGCTCGCCACAGCGATCTTGCCGGGTATGTGCGCGGATGGTTGACGGATCGGGGCTTCGAATCATTTCCGGCGGCTGCGTACCGTTCACAGACATTGACCTGCAGCCGCAACAGCCGCATGATTGACCTGGCCGCTCTGAAAAAGAATTTGGCTGAAGCCGGTTTTGCGTTTGATGACGGATACGGCAAGATCAAAGGAGAAACCTTCCGTATTGCCCATATGGGTGACATGACTCGTGCCGATCTGGATGAGCTTTTTAGCGCAATTACGACTATTCTGCCGGAACTGGCATAATCCATTCCTAGAGAATAAACCTGGAGGTAGAGCCATGAAGTGCCCGAATTGCGGCAGCCGGACAGAAGTTGATCTTGATATGCATTCAAGCGGTTTTTCGATCGAACATTCTCCGGTTAAAGAGTGCGGGGCGTGCGGTCTGGTATGGCGGATAAAAATAGAGGCGGGTGAACCGGTGGTAGACATTATCAAGGCGGCCGATAATCAGATAAAACGGCAATAACGGTGGGGCGGGCATGAGAGCCCGCCCCCGGCTTCTTTTATTCTTTTTCGAAGACATCCTTACCGGCGCCGCAGAGCGGGCAGCACCAGTCGTCAGGCAGCGCCTCGAATGAAGTCCCCGGTACGATTCCACGATCGGGGTCGCCAACGGCGGGGTCATAGACATACTGACAGATAGTACAGATCCAACGTTCCATAGTTGTATTGCTCCTTTGCATTTGATTTATGTCCAGTGGATACACTGGACAGGGCAGCCGTCAATCGCACTCTGAATCTCGGCTTCAGGAGCTCCGGCAGGGTCAAAACATTCGGATTTGCCGTTGCTGTCAAACCTGAAAACAGCCGGGCAGGTTGAAATACACAGGCCGCAACTGATGCAGTTTTCCGTTTCTACGACCGCTATTTTCATCTGGTTTTCTCCGTAGTGGTTATGTCGTGCAAGCCGGGTCAGTGTATCATGTCCGCGGCGGATGTCAACATACGGTGAACTGCTTCAGATGTACCCGGTTACGACACCTTCCGGGATCGCATGAAATGAGAGAGAGTCATGATATTTGAATCAATTGCCGTCGGGCCGCTGTCGGTTAACTGTTATATTATTGCGTGCGAACAGAGCCGTGAAGGGATAGTTGTCGATCCGGGGGGAGATGTCGAATCGATTGTCAGCCTGGTACGGCAGCACGGGTTGAAAATCCACACGATAATCAATACGCATGGTCATTTTGACCATCTGGGGGGAAACCGTCAGGTGTTGGAGGCCTTTGGCGCCCGGCTCCTGATCCACCAGGCCGATGCGCCCATGCTGGGCAGGTCTGCCGAAGTTGCCCGTAAATATGGTCTGCAGGGGGAAAATTCGCCGGAAGCGGACGCTTATCTGGTTGACGGCATGGATATTTTCTTCGGCACGTGCCGCCTGAAAGTGCTCCATACGCCCGGGCACACTCAGGGTGGCTGCTGTCTCTATATTGAAGAAGAGCGAAAAGTGATCACCGGCGATACACTTTTTGCCGATTCGATCGGACGTACCGACCTGCCGGGCGGGTCACACGAGCAGTTGCTGGAATCAATCCGCACCAAGCTCTTTACGCTGCCGGACGATGTGATCGCCTATCCCGGGCATGGCCCGCAGACGACCATCGGGCATGAAAAACGCTGTAATCCCTATTTCTGAGGCGGGCCTTTTATATGCTTGAGAATAAAAAAATAATTCTGGGGGTTTGCGGCGGGATTGCCGCCTACAAGGCGATAGAGCTGTTGCGGCTCCTGACCAAGGCGGGAGCGGATGTTCACGTCATCATGACAGGTTCCGCCCAGGAGTTCGTCGCGCCGCTTACCTTTCAAACCCTGTCGTCAAACCCGGTTCATACGGAGCTGTTTAACCTGGTTGCCGAACGGGAAATCGGCCACATATCACTTGCCGACCGGGCCGATCTGTTCATTATCGCCCCGGCCACGGCCAATGTTATTGGTAAAATTGCGGCCGGAATCGCCGATGATATGCTCACCACGACCGTTATGGCCACGAAAGCCCCGGTGCTGTTCGCTCCGGCCATGAACGTCAACATGTTCACCAACCCGATATATCAGGAAAACGAAGAGAAGCTGCGCCGCTTCGGGTACCTGTTTGAGGCGCCGGTCAGCGGCAGCCTGGCATGCGGGTGGGAAGGGGAAGGGAAGCTGGCTTCGCCTGAAGCGATCTTCGAGGGTGCCGTTGCAGCCCTGACGGAAAAGGACCTGTCAGGCCGAACGATACTGATCACCGCCGGGCCGACTCGCGAGGAGATTGATCCGGTCCGGTATATAAGTAACCACTCATCCGGCAAGATGGGTTATGCACTGGCACGCGCGGCGAGGCGGCGGGGCGCTCAGGTGCTTTTGATCAGTGGCCCGACCGCTTTGGCGCAACCGGAGGGTGTACGGGTTGTCGATGTTGCAAGCGCCCGTGAGATGCAGAGTGAAGTGATGGTACGAGCGGCCGGGTGTGATGTGGTCGTCATGGCGGCGGCGGTGGCCGACTACCGCCCGCTGGTGAGAAGCGGTACAAAGATCAAAAAAAAGGGCGATTCGGCAACCATCGAACTGGTTAAGAACCCCGATATTCTGGCCGGACTGGGAGAGATGGCTGGTGGATTAAAACCGCGGCCGTTTCTGGTCGGGTTTGCCGCCGAGACCGATGCCCTGGCTGAAAATGCGGCAAAGAAGCTGCGTGAAAAAAACCTTGATATGATCGTGGCCAACGACGTCAGTCAGGCCGATGCCGGTTTCAATGTTGACACCAACCGGGCGCTTCTCTTTTTCAGGGACGGCAGCAGCGATGAATGCGGGCTTATGTCCAAAGACCAGCTGGCCGGGGCAATCCTGGACCACGTCGTCATACGGCTGGCCGAGCGCTGAAGGGCCGAAGCCGTACTAACTGTTTTATCTTGACTTGACTGTCTGAACGTTCTAGTTTTTTCAAGTTTCTAACCCATGCGGAGGTATCATCCGTGGCCATAATCCTCGGCGCCGGCATTATTGTCAAACTCGTCCTGCTACTGCTGCTTTCATTCTCGGTTGTTTCCTGGGGCATCATCCTGTTCAAGTTCTTTCAGGTCCAGCGCGCAAAAAACGAATCAGAACGGTTCATGGATTTCTTCTGGAAGTCAAAGCGCTTTGACGCAATCGCATCCCAGGTTGACCGTTTTGCCAACTCTCCCCTGACCGTATTATTCAACGAGGGGTACAGCGAGCTGAAAAAAGTTGTCGAGACCGAAAGCAAGAGTGACGTTAGTGCGCTCAGCACCGACCTGGGCGGGATTGAGAATGTCTCCCGTGCCCTGCGTCGTGCGACGAATTCCGAGATAACACGGCTCGAAAAGTATCTGACGTTTCTCGCCACAACCGGCTCCACATCCCCCTTCATCGGCCTGTTCGGTACCGTGTGGGGCATCATGACAGCCTTCGAAGGGATCGGCAAGACAGGCTCGGCTTCGCTGGCGGTTGTCGCTCCGGGCATTGCCGAGGCGCTGATTGCCACAGCAATCGGCCTGGTGGCCGCCATCCCGGCTGTCATGGCCTATAATCACTTCCAGCACAAAATCCGCGTACTGATAAATGAGATGGACAGTTTCACCACCGAATTTCTCAATATCGTACAGCGAAACATCGCGGGGAAATAGACCATGGCCATGGGTGGACATAACAGCAATCGTGCCGTGATGGCGGAGATAAACGTCACACCGCTGGTCGACGTCATGCTGGTGCTTCTGGTTATTTTTATGGTGACCGCACCGATGATGCAGCAGGGGGTGCAGGTCAATCTTCCGAAGGCCGACACCAAGGCGATGACACCGGCCGAAGAGTCGGTCGTTGTCTCCGTTGACAAGCGCGGCAAAGTATTTATCGACAAAAACGAAGTTCCGGCGGGCGATCTGCGCCCGCGGCTTTCAGCCATGTTTGTCACGCGGTCAAAAAAAGAGGTGTTTTTGAAGGCTGATGCAGGAGTGCCCTATGGTGAGGTTGTGCGAACCATGGCCGATATCAAGGGAGCCGGCATCGAGCGCCTTGGCATGGTAACGGAACCGGCTGCAAAATAATGAGCTCCCGCTCCTTGAGAATTGACGCCGGTATGGGTGTCAGTTTCATCGCTTCAGCCGTCATTCATCTGGCGGTTTTTTTATGGCTGGTGTGGTGGGGCCAGCTGTTTTCGCCACGGATGGCGATTCAGGAAACATATTATGTAGATGTGGTTAATCTGCCGACGTCCCATCCCCAATCCGGCAGTTCCGCACAAAAGCCGGGTGAAGCCGAATCAGCACCTTCTCCTGTCCAGACGCCTCCAATGACGCCGCCATCCGCAACCAAGACCGCTCCAAAGGGGGATACGAAGTTTGTCAAACCGGTAGCCCCGCAAGAAACGGCGGAGACTGAATCGGCTTTTGCTGAACGGATGGCAAAGCTGGAGAAAAGCAGTGAGACCCGGCGTGAAGAAGCCGTTCTTGAAAAATTGCGGAGCAAGGTGAAAGCCGGCGGCAGCGTTAAAGCCGGCACGCCCGGCGCCGACGGAACCGAGGCCGGAAGCCGCTACGGGGACTTCATTAAATCACGACTCGAAGATGCGCTGAAGGTGACGAGCTACTCCACCACCAAAAAGCCGGAAGTGGCCGTGCGACTGACTATTTCGGCGGATGGCAGGCTTTTGCGCATGAAGATGGAGCGCAGCAGTGGTGATGCGGCCTTTGAGCTGGCTGTTCGCCGGGCAATCGATCTGGCAAGCGAAAAGTTTACCGCACCACCGAACCGCGCTGTTTTTGAAAACGGCTTTATTTTCAAGCCGAAGGGTATATCTAGCGGTACATCACGGTAAAATATATGGAAACATTATGAAAATACTCCTGCTGGTTCTGCTCCTCATTGTCCCTCCTGCCGTCCTCTATGCCCAACCTGGTTATATTGAAGTCATTGCTCCCGGAAATCGCCAGATGAAGCTCGCCGTTGACTCTCCTCACTCACTGGAGGGACCCGCCAATCCGGAAACGGCCAAACTGGTCGCGGACGTCATTTCGTTTGACATGAATATGTCCGGGGTCGTCACGGCAGAAGGTCGTTCACGGCAGCCGGCCACCGGGAATCTATCGCTTGTAGATGCCGATTATGTGCCATGGCAGAGTGCCGGCATCGATCTACTTGTCCTGAGTGAATACAGCCTGAAAGGTGAGAAGCTGACGATCGAGTTCCGCCTTTTTGATGTCATCAACCGCAAGCTGATTACCGCAAAGCGGTATCTCGGAACGGCAAAGGATCTGCGTCGTTTCAGCCACACGTTTGCGGATGAAATCCTGCGGGCAATGACTGGTGAAAAGGGTGTTTTTACCACAAAGATCGCCTATGTATCGACTCAATCCGGCAATAAGGAAATCCACGTCATGGACTGGGACGGTCACAATCCACTCCCCTTGACGAGAAACGGCTCCATCAACCTGAACCCGGATTTTTCACCTGACGGCCGGGAAATCATCTTCACATCGTACAAACGGGGCAACCCTGACCTGTATCGACGCGCCCTGTCTAATACGGCAGAGGTTGCTCTCTCAAGGCGCAAAGGGCTTAATATCACCGGCAGCTGGTCCCCGGACGGCAGCAAAATCGTCCTTGCGCTCAGCAAGGATGGTGATGCCGAGATATATACCCTTGATAAGGACGGCAGTCATCCGACCCGCCTGACGGTCAATCCGGCGCTTGATCTCTACCCCGCCTGGTCGCCGGACGGCAAGCAGATCGCTTTTGTTTCCGACCGTCTGGGGAAGCCGCAGATATTTGTCATGAATGCCGATGGCGGAGGTGTCAGGCGGCTGACAACATCCGGCAGCTACAACGTCAATCCGCGCTGGTCTCCAAAGGGGGACAGGATAGCATATTCGAGGATGACCAATGGGAACTTCAACATATTCACCATTACCCCGGACGGCTCTTCGGACATGCAGCTTACTACCGATGGCAGTAACGAAAATCCTTCCTGGTCTGCCGATGGTCGTCTCATCTGTTTCAGCTCGAAGCGGAATGGCGGCGCCGGAGTGTATGTCATGCGTGCCGACGGCACCGGGCAGACAAAAGTGTCTCAAGGGAGGGGGGGGTACTCCCAGCCGGTCTGGTCGGCGCGATGATGGCATGGACATGCATAAATACTAAAGAAATTGCTATTATCTGGTTGCAATAGGGAAGCTGTTATGTATAATTCATCCGTATTCAACTTTTCAAGGCATTGTGCCTCAATTTTAGAAGGACGGGAGCTTGGTATGAAAAAAAGAATGGTATCATTGTTGGCGGTCATCAGTATGGCTGCGTTGCTTGCCGGCGGTTGTGCAAACAAGGAAGCTGTTAAGAAAGAGGAAGCCGTTGTTCCTGCTGTTGCAGCCGCAAAAACTGAGCCGGCCAAGCCGGTTGAAGAGGCGAAGCCGGTCGAACAGCTTAAGCCGGTCGAACAGGTTAAGCCGGCACAGGAAGAAGCTGTCAAGACGGCCGCTCCGCAGACGCGTGCTGCTGAAAACGCTTTCGAAGCGGTTTATTTCGATTTCGACAAATCGGACCTTCGTCAGGACGCACGGGACGTACTCTCCAAAAATGCCGCAATCATTCTCAAATCACTGACAGATGCAAAGATTAAGGTCGAAGGGCACTGCGATGAGCGCGGGTCAGCCGAATATAACCTGGCACTGGGTGAACGTCGCGCCGCATCCGCCCTGAAATATTTGACAACCCTCGGCGTCAAAGCTGAAAACCTCTCCATTATCAGCTATGGCAAAGAAAAGCCGGCCGTTGTCGGAAGTGATGAGGCTGCCTGGGCAAAAAACAGACGCGCCGAGTTAGTCGTCGTCAAGTAATAGTAAATCTTCACCGTTTCTCAAACCACACCGGTTGTGCCCGTACATGGCTTCCGGTGTGGTTTTTTTGTATAATGCCGCCCAAGCTCGACCCTCCTGCCACGCAGAACTTGACAAACCCTCCGTATTTTGCAATAGTTTGCCGCCGTTTTTAAGGCTACGCTATTTCTATCCAGCACGCGGAGATGATACATTATGGCAACAAAAACCAAGGTAACAAAAGAGTCTGCGTCGAAAACGGCAAAAGCGCCATCCACCTCACCGGCAGCGGCGAAAAAGAGTGTTCAACCATTGGAACCGTCCGTTACCCCTCAGGTGACGCCGTCGGTCGAGGCTCCCAAGCCGGTAAAGAGCGCTTCAAAGGCAAAACCGCAACAGCAGGCCGAAATCCCAGAGTCTAAACCGAAGAGTGCATCCGAATCGGCTGAGAAGCCAGCCAAGAATGTGATCACAGCAGTGAAGGCTGCCGTTGGACCGTCAGTTCCCCCGGCCCCCGTCGTTGCGACTCAGGATCAAAGGTGGCAGGAAATCAGGTTGATTCTTGAAAAGTTGAAGGAAGATACCCTTCGCGAGATCAGGAAATCGGTCAAGAACGGCACCGAAGCGGTTGCTGCAATCGAGCCTGGTGGTGACATCTATGATCAGGCGTCTTCCGAGCGTGACCGGGAACTCGGCTTGTTGCTGGGTGATCGGGAGCGCGAAAAGATTCACAGCATAGATGAGGCGCTGTTGCGCATTGATGAGGGTGAATATGGCATCTGTGAGGAGTGTGATGAAGATATCCCCCTCGGGAGACTTAAGGCGATGCCGTTTACCCGCCATTGCGTGAAATGCAAGTCAGATCTTGAAAAGCTGCAGGCTCAGACCAAGAGGGTGGAGGAGGAGCGGGCCTACCGTGAAATTCCGCTTGGTGCCGAAGAGGAAGAGTAGCAAAAGGTTCTTGTCCCGGATAACTGCATCAATATCCTCAGCAGCATCCCCCTTCTGATTCGCATGGCTTCATGGGGGCAGAGTTCACGACAGCACCAGCAACGAATACAGCGCGCATTGTCAACCGACAGCGCGCTGTTTTGTATCGTGATCGCCCCCGGGGGGCAGGCGTCGCGGCAGACACCGCATAATACACATGTTTTCCGGTCGGCTGCCGGATACGAGGTGAGATGGCTTTTCAGTGCCTTCGCCAGAAAGTCCGGCAACCCGAATTGAACGTCAAGACCGGCGGGCAGCCTGAAACAAGTTTCAGGAATGGTTTCAATCGGCACGCCGCAGAGCTGAATGTCAAGAATGGTCGATCCGGGAAGTCCCATTCTGACCGCCTCGCGCTCAATAAACAACAGCTCGTCAGGTATTCCGGCCAGTCTCCCCGCGATCACATCTACCGCAACCGGATTTGCTCCGGCGATCAGCAGCCCGAGTTTGATCGGGTCGCCGCTGTTCGGCCCGTTTCCCTCCATCGC